>JAGBWT010000031.1 GCA_017629615.1 Alistipes sp.
CTAATATAGGTAGTGACCCCTGTCAGGCTGATAATCTTGCCGCGATAGCCCGTTACATCGACCTCGACGACAATGCCCTCGCACCCTGCCTCGTTGAAGTAGTCGCCCACCTTGTACGGGCCAACGGTATCCTCGCCAAAGGTTGCCACGGCACGAGTATAGAAGTATTTGGTCTTTGACCAACCGTGATACGAGCCACGCTCCATATCGACGTATGCGGCATAGCCGTCCTTATAATCGTCCTTCTTCTCGGTGTTCCACTCGCTCGACGACCAATAGTAACCCAACTCGCCACGCTCATAAATCGGCGTTGCGCCCTTTGCCCGAAGCGTTGCATTGACCGCATCGCGCACCTTGTCGTTGAGCGTAAAGAGTTTCAGTTCGTCGATAGCAGGCAGATACCAACCTCGGCCAATATCTATTCCATTCGTAAATGCGGGATATTTACGATACCAATCGGCTCCTCCACTCAACTGCACCCTACGCATATTGTAGCGACCGTCGCTCTTGCTCGCAGCCGAGTGATAGACCTTTTGGCTATCTTCGTTGTTAGCCCACATCAGGCGCTCTGACGACTGCACCAGGCTGACAATTTTGCCCTTCGTACCCGTTGCATCGACCTCGAACACGACTCCTTGTCGGCCATCTTCGTCGTAGTAGTCGCCCACACGATAGACCTTCGCCACAACGCTTTGCGAGGCCTCGCCCTCGACCAAGTCGAGTTTAAGCCGCTGTGGTTCGCCCTCGCTGACCGTCACATTGAGTCGGCGGGTTGCATAGCCCTCCTTCTCGACCACCACCTCGTGCTGACCAACCAGCAAGTCGCCCACCACCATCGGGGTACGACCTACCTTGCTGCCGTCGATTGTGATGTCGGCCAGAGCGGGCGTCGAGGATATATCGAGCGAGCCTGTGATAGGCTTTGGTGCAGGGATAGTATAACTCTGCTCGGCAGGCGTTGCGGCCACAATCTGCGACAATACAGACGGACGAAAACCTTGCTTTCGCGCCTCGAAGAAGTAGGAGCCGGCGCCAAGCATACCCTCCCACGACGTTGTGGCATAGAGGCGGTTGTTAATCCAAATCTCGCACCCCTCATCGGTCGAGAGCGACACCTTCACGAGATTGGCCCGCAGGATAACTTCGCGCTCAACCTTCTTGCCGGCAACAGTAAACGTACCCGACTCCTCGTGGTAGTCCTTTGCCACGACGCGGTAGTTGTAGGTACCGTTCTGCAACACAGCCGTAACGACACCCTGCTGCGGAGCATAAGGCTCGCCATCAATCATCACAACTGCCGTTGCTGGCGTAACCTGAAATACGACATATTGTGGGCGCGCACTCTCGATATCAATCTCTTGGCGGAAGTAGGCACTCGTGCTATTGACGTTGATTTGTTGCTCGTGCGATGCCGAGCCATAGACTACGCGCAACGTATGCTCACCGGGAAGCACCTCGCTGATTGTCAGCACATAGTCCGACGATATTTTGCCCTTGAATTGGCCGTCGATATAGACCTCGGCATCGACCACATTCGACGCTACGGTTATCGGATAGAATTGGTTGAGCGAAGCCTCGATGTAGTACTCTTTGTTGCCCTCGGTCGATACCTGCACCTCGTTGGAGTCGCCAAATCGCTCGTGGTGCAGATAAAAACGTGTATTGGCGTGGGCTGTCATCTCGACAATCAAGCCATTACCTTCGTGGGCAACCTGTTGCTTAACGAGGTCGATAACTCCGCCACGAAAACGAACCTCCAACTCCGCCACTTCGGCGCTTGTCATACGATTTATGCGCATCTTCAATCGAGCGCAAGGACGTTTCGAGCGGTCAAGCCCAATCTTATCGATAGCAATACCCGAAAGTGCATCGCTCTGCACAGGGCGAAACGACGCCTCGTCGAGCAGTATCGAGCGCGATGAGGTCTGCGCCACAGCGACCGCCACAACCGCAAAAACAGACAAAAGAGCAAGCAATAACCTTTTCATAATCAGCAACAATAGCATTTGTTTTACAAATATAACCATTTATACATAAAATTGCAAGAATATGATAAACTATTGCAATACCACACTCTTGCAACGAAGGCACTATGGCGATTCACCCTCAAAAAAGACCATTTCGCATAAAAACCTCACGCAAGGCGAGCGCACTTCACAACTTTTTACTAACTTTGTGAGGTTTTATCCTACGGATAAATATCGTTCGCAACAAAACTAAAATGCTATGATAAAATCTACACTGTTCAAACTTTTGCTCTGCACTGCAACACTTGCAGTCGTAGGCTGTCAGGAGAAATCGACAACCAAGCGTGTCCGCGAATACGATGCGATGATTCTCTCGCCAACTTCGCGCAAACTCACATCGACCTATTCGGCTACCATTCGCGGTAAGCAGGATATCGACATTCGCACCAAGGTTCAGGGCTACATCACCGACATTCAGGTCAAGGAGGGTTCGCTTGTTCGCAAGGGCCAAACGCTCTTCGTTATCGACCAAGTTCCATACGAGGCTGCACTGCAAACCGCTATCGCTAACGTCGATGTTGCACAGGCTGCGGTCGATGCGGCACAACTTACGACCGATAGCAAGGAGCGTCTGTTCGAGCAGAATATTATCTCGGAGTTCGACCTGAATATGGCTCGCACGCAGTTGGCCAGCGAAAAGGCGCAGTTGGCACAAGCCAAAGCCAACGAGGCCAATGCTCGCAACAACCTCTCCTACACGCTCGTAAAGAGCCCTGCCGATGGTGTTATCGGTACGCTTCCGTTCCGTGTCGGCACACTCGTCAGCCCTTCGGACCAGACCCCGATGACCTCGGTTTCGGACAACTCCGATATGTATGTCTACTTCTCGATGACCGAGTCGCAGGTACTCTCGCTCACCCGTCAGCACGGCACACTCGAAAATGCACTCCAATCGATGCCTCATATCGAGTTGCAGTTGAGCGATGGCAGCATCTACCAAGAGAAGGGTCGCATCGAGGCCATCAGTGGTATCATCGACCCGACAACAGGTTCGGTTACCGTACGTGC
>JAGBWT010000003.1 GCA_017629615.1 Alistipes sp.
CGAGTACCGTATGCAACTCGGTCTGTCGCAGATTGCCAACGACAAAAAGTGGGATTTGATGAACACGGCCGAGCGTATTCAATACGAGAAAGAGATTGGTATGGACGCAGGTCAGGACTACAATCTCCTCTCCAAGACCGACGTGAATTGGTCGCGCAAGGTCTTTAACTCGGCAGCGCTCTTGCAGAGCTACGAACTTTCGGTTTCGGGTGCAAACGACAAGACCAACTACTATGTTTCGGCCGGCTACTACAACCAAGATGGTACGGCTCTCGGCTCGTCGTTCCAACGCTATTCGGCCCGCGCCAACTTCGAGCAGAAGGCTGCAAAGTGGCTCAAACTCGGCGTAAACAATATGCTCAACTATCAGGCAATCCGCCAAGCCGACGAGGGCTCATATACGCTCGTCACGCCAATCTCGGCAGCACGATTTATGATGCCTTATTGGAATCCGTATCGCGCCGACGGCTCGATAGCCTCTATCTCCGACGGCAGTTGGAAGGGCAATGGCCAAAACCCTATCGAGTGGTTGGCCAACAACCCCGTGAAATATAGCAAATACAAGCTCCTCTCGACGGCCTTTGCCGAGGCGACACCAATCGAGGGCCTTACGATTCGCTCGCAAGTCGGCATCGACTACTCTCATACGACAGGTTTCGGACAGTCGTTCCCAAGTTATGCGCCAAATCAAGGCCAGGGCTCGGCTTCGCGCAGTTCGACCGACAGCTACACCTTGTCGATTACCAACACAATCAACTATCGCTTCGACATCGACCGCACCCACAACTTCAACTTTATGGTGGGTCACGAGGGTATCGACACCCACTACGAGGCCTTCTCGTTGCTTGCGCAGGGTCAAAACAACGACCGCCTGACCGACATCTCGTCGGCAACACGCGTAACCTCGTGGGACGACACCATCGACTCCGACTACGGTTTCTTGTCGTTCTTCGGTCGTGCCGAATACAACTACGACAACCGCTACTTTGTCGATTTGTCGGCTCGTGCCGATGGCTCGTCGCGATTCGGTATTTCGCGCCGCTGGGCAGGTTTCTGGTCGGTCGGCTTTATGTGGAATATGCTCAACGAGAGTTTTATGGAGGGCTCGCGTCGCTGGCTCACCAACGCTCAAATATCGCTCTCGACAGGTACTTCGGGTAACTCGTCGATTCCGAACTACGAGCACCTTGCCCTTGTGGGCGGTGGTGCCGACTACGTTGGCAACGCTGGTGTAGGCCTACTCCAACCAGGCAACAAAAACCTCGGCTGGGAGCGTCCGTGGACGACAAACCTCGGTCTGCATTTCGGCTTCTGGCACCGCTTGACGGTCGATGCCGAACTCTACTACAAGCGCACATCGGATATGCTTATGGAGGTTCCCGAGCCATACTCAACATCGGGCTTTGGCTACTATTGGGACAACGTCGGCGTAATGGTAAATAAGGGTGTCGAGGTCAGCCTCGGAGCTGCACTCGTCTCGACCAAGGATTTCTTGTGGAGCGTCAATGCCAACTTCTCGTACAACCACAACGAGATTGTCGAACTCTACAACGGAGTGAAGGAGTACGAGCGTTCGAACACCAACACCAAACTGATGGTAGGCCACTCGCTTGGCGAGTTCTACATCAACCGCTATGCGGGCGTCAATCCGGCTAATGGCGATGCGCTATGGTATACGAAAGATGGCCAACTTACGACCGAGTTGCGCGACGAGGATAAAGTCCTTGTCGGCAAGAGCTATATAGCTCCTTGGCAGGGTGGTTTCGGCACTACGCTCTCGTGGAAGGGTTTGTCGCTCACAGCCCAATTCAGTTGGGTTGCCGACCGATATATGCTCAACAACGACCGCTACTTCGACGAGTCGAACGGCCGATTTGCATCGTACAACCAATCGAAACGACTGCTCAACCGCTGGAAGAAACCGGGCGACGTGACCGATATTCCGCGCCACGGCGAATACACCGAGTTCGACAGCCGTCTGCTCGAAGACGCCTCGTTCCTGCGACTCAAAAACCTGATGATTAGCTATTCGTTGCCAGAGGCTTTGGTGCGTCGCAGCCGAGTAATCAGTGGCGTAAGAATCTATGCACAGGCTCAAAACCTTCTGACATTCACCCGCTTCTCGGGTCTCGACCCAGAGGGTAGCGCCAACATCTATGCAGCGCAATACCCAATGGCACGTCAATTTACGTTTGGTCTCGATTTAACATTCTAACGGAGGAAGATGATGAAAATGCTCAAAAATATACCGATTATCCTCGCTGCATTGGCAGCTGTTGCAACAACCTCGTGCCTCGA
>JAGBWT010000004.1 GCA_017629615.1 Alistipes sp.
GAACGAGCTTTGGAGCTTCGTGTTGTCGAGACCCATACAGACGAGCGTATGGACCTTCGCCTTTGCAAACTCTTTGAGAGGGCCGTAGTCGTTGCCCTTGTCCGTACCTCCTGCAATCCATACCACAGGGCGTGTCATACTCTCCAAAGCGTACCATACCGAATCGACGTTGGTTGCCTTCGAGTCGTTGATATAGAGTACGCCCCCGATTTCGCCGGCCGGCTCCAAACGGTTGGCTACGGGCGAGAAGTCGTATATCGACTGCTCGATGACGCTTGGCGCAACACCTGCGGCCAACGTCGCCAAAGCGGCAGCCATAGCATCGTAGGCGTTGTGCAGACCTTTAATCTGCATCTTCGAGGTGTCGATTGTGACCCTCTGCTCTCCGACCGAGGCGGTAAACTCTCCGTCGGCATCGAGGTAGGCATCACCTGCACCACTTGCTACGGCTGTGCGAGCCATAAACGGCAACTCGCGCGAGCGAAGCGGGTGTCGCTCCAACTCGGTGCAGATGGTCGCATCGTCGGCCGAGTAGACGAAGTAGTCTGTCGAGCGTTGGTTTTGGGTTATGCGCATCTTTGAATCGACATATTTTTGGAACGAGTAGTCGTAGCGGTCGAGATGGTCGGGGGTGATGTTCATCAGCACCGCGACGTCGGCACGGAAACGATACATACCGTCGAGCTGGAAAGAACTGAGTTCCAGAACATACCAATCATAGGCTGCGGTTGCTACCGAGTAGGCAAACGACTCTCCGATATTGCCTCCGAGAGCGACATTCAGCCCCGCGTCACGCATAATCTTGAATATGAGCGAGGTGGTTGTGGTCTTGCCGTTGCTGCCCGTGATGCAGATTGTGCGGGCCTTGCCCATATATCGAGCAGCGAACTCCATCTCCGAGATTATCGGAGTGCCTTGCGCGCGAAGAGCCTTAACGACGGGCGCTTTCTCGGGTATGCCTGGCGACTTGATAACCTCGGTTGCCGAGAGTATGCGCTCCATTGTGTGGCCGCCCTCTTCGTACTCGACACCCCATTCGTCGAGGCGTGCGCGATAGAGTGGCGCAATTTTACCCATATCGGAGAGAAAGACCTCCAAACCCTCCTTTTTGGCGAGAATGGCCGAGCCGTAGCCACTTATGCCTCCGCCGAGAACAACGATTTTTCGTTTCATAGCCGTTATCGGATTTTAAGCGTTACAAGGCTGATGGCTGCCAACATAAGCGATATGATGGTGAAGCGCATCACGATTTTGGTCTCGAACAGACCCTTCTTTTGGTAGTGGTGGTGGAGTGGCGACATAAGCAATATGCGTCGTCCTTCGCCATAGCGTCGTTTGGTATGCTTGAAGTAGCCGACCTGCAACATCACCGAGAGCGCCTCGACGAGGAATACACCACACATAATCGGTAGCAGCAACTCCTTGCGGATACAGAGCGCAAAGACGGCGATGATGCCGCCAATAGCCAACGAGCCTGTGTCGCCCATAAAAATCTGGGCAGGGAACGAGTTGTACCACATAAAGCCCAGCAGTGCGCCAATCATAGCCGCTGCAAAGACAACCAACTCTCCGCTGTTGGGGATAAACATAATGTTGAGATAGTCGGAGTAGATGACGTGGCCCGAGAGGTAGGCCAATATGGCCAACACGGCGACAATCGGGGCCGAGACTCCCGCCAGCAATCCATCGAGGCCGTCGGTCAGATTGGCTCCGTTCGACACGGCCGTGACTATCAATATCGCAATTATGACGTAGAGAATCCACGCGAGGGTGGTGTTGCCTCCTACAATCCAGCCGTAGTCAAATTCGTTGTTCTTGACAAACGGGATAGTGGTCTTGGTCGTCTTTGTATCTTTGGTCTCGACGATGGTCTGCTGTACCGATGTTACAATCTCCTCGCCGTCGATGCTGCGTACGACCTGCTCCTCGACGGGCAGCGTCGTATGGTCGCGCACCACCACATCGCTCGAAAAGCACATCACCGAGCCGACGATAATGCCCAAGCCGACCTGGCCGATAATCTTAAATCGACCATTCAGACCCTCCTTGTTGTGGCGGAAGACCTTGATGTAGTCGTCGAGAAAGCCGATTGCACCACACCAAATTGTCGAAACGAGCATCAGCACGATATAGATATTGTCGAGGCGTGCAAAGAGTAGCGACGGGATAAGTATGGCCGCCAAAATCAATATGCCACCCATCGTCGGAGTGCCACGTTTCTCCAACTGACCCTGCAATCCGAGGTCGCGTATCGCTTCGCCGATTTGGCGACGACGCAGAAGTCGAATGATGGGTTTGCCGATGAAGATGACGATAAGCAATGCGAGAATCAAAGCCGACCCTGCGCGGAACGAGATATATTGAAACATTCCCGAGCCGGGTAGGTTGTAGACCTCGTCGAGGTGTTTGAAGAGCGAATATAACATAGTGTGTTCTGTTTTTTTACTTCGATTTAACGATTAAATGCCTTGAACCATTGCTCGACACACTGTCGGTCGTTGAATGGAAGGCGCTCGGTGCCGACAATCTGGTAGTTCTCGTGGCCCTTGCCCGCAACGAGTATAATATCGCCCGGCGAGGCTATGAGGATTGCCGTCTTGATAGCCTGCTCGCGGTCGGCAATCTTCATATAGTGGCTACCGGCCTCGATGCCTGCCTCCATATCGCGCAAAATATCTTCGGGGTTCTCCGAGCGAGGGTTGTCGGAGGTGAATATCGAGGTGTCGGCATACTTGACCGCTATGGCCGCCATCTCGGGGCGCTTGGTGCGGTCGCGCTCGCCTCCGCAGCCACAAATCGCTATCACGCGCTGGTTTGCGGAGCGAATTTCGTCGATAGTGCGCAATACGTTCTCCAAAGCGTCGGGCGTATGGGCGTAGTCGATGATTGCCATTGTTGAGTCGGTGGCGCGAACGATGTCGAAGCGACCACATACGGGGCGCAGTGCGCTGATGGCGCAGAGCAACTCCTCGCGCTCGAAACCGAGCAGACGTGCCGCACCATAGACCGTAAGCAGGTTGTAGGCGTTGAAACGGCCGAGAAACTGTACCCACACCTCGCAACCGTCGATGTCGAGCAACATTCCGTCAATCGCACGCTCGATAATCTTGCAGCGGAAGTCGGCCATATTGCGCATCGAGAGTCGTTGGCGCAAGGCTGCGGTGTTTTGCAACATCACCTCGCCATTGCGGTCGTCGGTATTGACAAGCGCAAAGGCCTTGCTCGACAACTCGTCGAATAGCCCCTTCTTGGCACGAACATACTCGATAAAGGTCTTGTGATAGTCGAGGTGGTCGTGTGTGAGGTTTGTGAAGAGTGCGCCCGTAAAGTCGATGCCGTAGATGCGGCGTTGCACGATGGAGTGCGAAGAACACTCCATAAAGCAATATTCGCAACCGCAATCGACCATCTCGCGCATCATAGCGTTGAGGCGGATTGCATCGGGGGTTGTGTGGGTCGATTCGACCTCGCGCTCGTCGATTTTGTAGACGACCGTCGAGATAAGACCCGCCTTGTGTCCGAGCAGACGCACCAGGTCGTAGAGCAGTGTTGCGATGGTGGTCTTGCCGTTGGTGCCTGTCACGCCGACGACCTTCATCTTGCGACTCGGGTGGCCGTAGTAGGCCGAAGCCATAAGTGCCATAGCCTTGTCGGTGTCGGCAACCTTGACAATCGTGCAGTTGCCCACCTCTCCAATGAGGTCGGTGCGACGACACACCACAACGCTCGCTCCGGCTGCAATAGCCTTGTCGATATAGTTGTGGCCATCGACATTGCTGCCCTCGCAAGCGAAGAAGCAGTCGCCAGCCTCGACTTTGCGCGAGTCGTAGGTCAGTGCCCTGACCTGTGCGCTACCATCGCCTGCGATGTATTCGTGCTCTATTCCGTGCAGTAGTTCTGCTATCTGTTTCATCATATATCTGTATTATTTTCTCTTCTTTGTTGGGGTTGGGTTTTTAGGCTCGGTTTGCTCCGAGAGCATTATCTCGATGGTCGTTGGAGGTTCGATGCGTTGGCCCGCCTCGATGCTCTGCTTGACGACGCGACCTGCGCCTTTGAATCGCACCTTCAATCCTCGACTTTCGAGCAAAAAGATAGCGTCCGACAGACCCATACCCATCACGTTGGGTACGGTCAGATGCTCGTTGCCCAGAGCCTTGACGATAGTCGTGAGTTCGTTGGTCTCGATTTGTCCCCAACCGTTGCTCTCGCCAACGAGATTGACGTTGCGCTGGTTGGCGGCGATGCGTATGTGGGGGATATATCCGCCTTTGAGGTCGCTGTGTGCGAACGTTGAGGCCTCGGCCAGAGGGTTGAACGACTCCTTTTGGTCGCGGTTGTGGAGATACTGTGCAATTTGGAACTGCATAGGTCCGGCAACAGCACCACCTGCGGTCTTACCTTTCGACTTGTGTTTGAATATGGCTGTTATGAAGGTGTATTTCGGATTTTCGGCAGGCAGGTATGTTACCATCGAGGCGAGATAGTAGCCGTCGCGATATTTGATAGTGTCGAGTGCCACCTTTGCTGTGCCGGTCTTTAAGCCGACGCGGAACGGGTTTTTACCCTCGCCGAAGTATGTCTTTCCCGTACCTGTTTCGGCCGCCTCCTCCAAGAAGCCGCGAAGCGTGGCGAGTGTGCGCTGCGAGCAGATGCTATCGACAAGAACCCTCGTCGGGAACTCTTTGACAACCTCTCCTCCTCGCTCAATTCGGCTGATAAGTCTCGGAGCGACCATACGGCCGTTGTTCGCTACGGCATTGTAGAGCGTGAGCGTCTGCATCGGTGTCACCTCGACAGCATAGCCATAGGCGATATTCACAAGGCTCGAACCGTGCCATATCTTCTTTTGATCGGGCGATGGCAGGTGCGACTGTCGCTCGTTCAACTCTTCGAGTCCGACCCTTCGGTCGAGGTGCAGACGTTTCAGAGAGTTGATAAATCGTGCAGGGTCATCTTTGTAGGTCTCGTATGCCGCTTTGGTAAAGTAGACGTTCGACGACTCGGCAAAGGCTGTACGCATATCGACCATACCTTTGGTCTTTTTGCCAATCTCGTGGTCGTCGATAACCTCGGTCTTGTGCTTGTCGCCAATCTTTACGACACGCTTTAAGCCCGTGTGGTATCGCTTGTTGGGGCTCATCTTCGCATCTTCGAGCAGTGTGATTGCCGTTGCGAGTTTGAATGTCGAGCCCGGCTCCATTCGTGTTCGGTAGGCGTAATCCCAATCCTCGTAGCACTTGTTGCCGTGACGACGCAGGTTGGCCATCGCGAGAATGTCGCCCGTAGCACACTCCATAACGACGCTTGTACCCCAGATGCCGCCATCATCGACAAGGTGCTGGCGTAGGCTCTTATCTACAAAGTCCTGTAAATCGACGTCGAGCGTAGTGACTATATCGGCACCATCAATAGCCTCGACGCTCCGATGCTCCTCGTCTTCGACCTCGGCCTTAAAGCCGTGGGCTATGCGCTGCAACCAGCGCAAACCGTGACGACCTGCCAACGAGTCGCGATAGGCGTACTCGATACCGTAGGGCCGCTTCTTGTCGGAGCGACCGATGGTGCGCAGTGCAAGTGTCGAGTATGGATAGACGCGAGTGTCGCTCTCGATGTCGATAACCGTGCTCATTTTGGAGAGGATAGGGTATTGCTTCAATACCTCCCACTCATTTTTGTCGATGTCGCGGAAGAGTCGGGTGTAGGTGTGGGTGCGACGCAGTTTGAGTTTCGGCTCGGTGCGGGTCTTATTCTTTATGCCGAACTTTTCGCAGAACCAACCCTCCGAGTAGTCCACCTCTTGCATTCCGACAACCTCGTATCGTCGGCATCGATTGCGTAGCGCGACCATCTGCTTATAGTAGTCGTCGGCTTTGCGCTCGCCAAAATAGGCGGCAAGGAGCTTCGATAGCGAGTCGGCAGCCTTGACAAAGCGCAGGCTATCGTCGCACCACTCGCTGCCGAAATCGACGAAAATCGAGTGGCGGAAAATCGACGTTGCCAAAGCCTCGCCATTGCGCGAATATATCGAGCCTCGGTGAGCATAGATTGCATCCTTCGAGATAAGGATGCGGTGGATAACCTTCGAGGTGCGTGCCGTATCGTGGCTGCCATACCTGATGCAGACCAACCTCACGCAGATACCCACGATGAGCAGCATAAATATCAGATAGAACCATTTTAGGCGGTTCATAATCTCGTTGCGAAGTCTCTCCTTGAATGCGTCCATAGTCTACTTTTCGATAACGGTTAGAGGAGAGGTTGGGTCGTATAGTTCGATGCCGCGACGTTGTAGCTCCTCGACGATGGCCGAGTGCGACGTGTGCTTGTTGAGCCTCTCGCGCGTGCGCACCGACTGCTCGTGCAACAGCGTGACCTCTTTGGCCAAACGGTTGCGACGAATTTCGTGGTGGAGCGACGAGAAGAGCATCACGATACTGATGAGGAACGACAGCGCGATATAGACCAGGTAGTTGTATCCGCGCGAGACATTCTCCTTGATAAGAATTTCGCCCGTGGCTATCAACTGCAAGGCCTGCAACCAACGAGGTATAGGCTTGGGTTGCACCACTATCTCGCCCTCGTTGCTCCCCTCCGCAGTAGTCCCGATACGCTCGATTTGGCTCGTCTCGATATGGCGAACCACCTCGTCGCGCAACTCCTCGGGGTGCGGTGTGGTTGTTGGTTGGTTGTCGTATATGCTCATAGTCGCTGTCGGGTTAGAGTTTTATTGCGGCACGCAGTTTTGCCGAACGCGAACGCGAATTTGCAGCCAACTCCTCGTCGCTTGGCGTTACGGCCTTGCGGGTGATGACCTCAAATGGGGTTGTTGCTCGGCCGAAAAAATCCTTCTCGATTTTGCCCTCGGTGTTGCCACTGCGCAGGAAGTTCTTGACGATGCGGTCTTCGAGCGAGTGGTACGATATGACGACAAGTCGGCCTCCGGGGCGCAAAACTTTGAGACTCTGCTCCAATGCCATCTTCAAAGCCTCCATCTCGCCATTGACCTCGATGCGCAACGCCTGAAAGAGTTTGGTCAGGAATTTCGCCTCGTCGCGCTTCGGAGTGCAGGGCTCTACCGCCTTGACAAGTTGGGCTGTGGTCGTGATAGGCGCGATATTGCGGGCGCGCGCGATGCAGGAGGCTATCTTCCACGTTGTCTCCAACTCGCCATATTGCGAGAGTATGCGAGCCAACTCCTCCTCGCTGCGACCATTGACTATGTCGGCAGCCGTCTCGCCACCGCGCTGATTCATTCGCATATCGAGCGGAGCCTCGCCTCGGAACGAGAAACCTCGTGGCAGAGCGTCGAAGTGGTGCGACGATACACCGAGGTCGGCCAATATGCCGTCCACACCATCGACTCCGCGCAGACGCAGTGCCGAGCGCAGAAAGCGGAAGTTGCTCTCGACATAGTGGAATCGCTCATCGTCGGGGGCGTTGGCCTTTGTGTCGCGGTCTTGGTCGAAGCCATAGAGCGCACCCTCGCTGCCAAGCGACTGCAATATACGACGCGAGTGGCCACCTCCACCAAACGTAAGGTCGGCATAGCAACCGTCGGGTTTGATGTCGAGTAGTTCTATCGACTCTTCGAGGAGGACTGGGGTGTGGTACGATGACATTGTTCTATTTTGTTTGAAAATCGTTCCGATGGCCTCTTTTTGCACCTGCCTTGTGCCGAGAATGCTCACATAGGCCCACTATGCTGTGCTTCTCGTCACTGCGCCACGCACAAAAATAGTCGCACCGTTTCCGATTTTCGGTTATTTTATTGGTTGCGTTTTCTTTGAAAACGAATCAAAGGACAAAGTTAATGAAAAATACCGCTATAAACACAAAAAAGCCGAGGAAATTTCCTCGGCTCTATCCGAAATTTGGCTTTGTTGCCCGATATGCCTCTCTACTACTCCTTTGAGCGAACGATTCGGACCGTTGATGCCGTCTTTTGCTCGATAAGGTTGCGCGACGACGAGGCGTAACGCTCGATGGTCGTTGCGTCGTAGTTGCGGATTGTGAGCAGTTCGACCTGCTCATCAATATTCGTATCGAAACCCTCCTCCTGCAAGGCCTTTGCAGCCTCGTCGAGTCGCCAACTCTCCTCGGTGCAGAGTCGCAAATCGACGGCCGAGTTGTGGATAAGGTTTGTCTTGATGCGGAAACGCTCCAAAATCGAGAATACGATAGGGAACTTCTCTTCGAGGACAAACGAGAGGTCGCGCGAGCGTAACGTCAGCAGCGATTGGTTGCGTTTGAGAATGATGATTGGCAGCGTTACATCGGCCGCCTCGGCATCGATGCGCGTGCCGTTTGCCATCTTGTTGCCAAAAGGCTTGACGAAGAGCGGAATATTTTTGTTTTGGAGCGGCTTGATGGTCTTTGGGTGGATAATCTGCGCTCCGCTATATGCCAACTCGATGGTGTCGATATAGTTGAGAGTGTCGATTTTGCGGGCCTCGTCGAAGATTTTTGGGTCGGCATTGAGTATGCCTTCGACATCTTTCCATACGGTCATCGACTCGGCGTTGAGTATATTTGCCACGACGGCCGCCGAGTAGTCGGAGCCTTCGCGACCGAGTGTGGTTGTCGAGCCGTCGGCAGCCGAGCCGATAAAGCCCTGACCGATAAATACTCGGCTCTGCGAGCCTGCCACCTCGCGACGCAACAGCGGTGCCGACTCGTCGAGCAATACGTTGGCGTCTTTGTGGCGGAACTGCGTAACAAAGCAGCGGCGCATATCGACCCAGCGGTTGTCGATGCCGACCGATGTGAGCCACTCCGAGATGATGGTTGTCGAGATAAGCTCGCCAAAGGCTACGGTGCGGTCGTAACGCTCCTCGGCACGCGAGGCGTCGTAGGGCACGGTATTGACAAAGCGGCGCAGGTCGTCGATAAAAGCCTGAACCGAAGCCAGCGGGTGCGACTCGCCAAAGAGGCAGTCGATAATGGTTTGGTGGTAGGTGGCAATCTCGTCGATTTTGCGCTCGGCCTCCTCGATATTGGCCGTGCGACAAGCGTCGAAGACCGCTTCGAGGGCATTGGTTGTCTTGCCCATTGCCGAGACGATGACGAAGAGTTCGCTCTCGCCCTCAATTATATTGCGAAGGTTGCGTACGCCATCGGCATTCTTGACCGATGCTCCGCCAAATTTGTAGACTTTCATAGAAAACGCTTTTGCTTGGTGCAAAGATAGTAAAAAACGTGAAACGGAAAACGGAAGGCGGAAAACTTTTGATTTTTGCGCCAGAGAATAGGGGCAAGTAGCGGTAAGTAAGGGCTATTAACAGCGAGTAAGAGTGGAGCAATTTTTTGTAGTTGTTAGTGGTTGATAGTGGTTATTAGCGGTTGTTAGAGTGTACTACACTAATAACCCCTAACGCCCCTAACCGACGCCAAGCCGAGAGCAGAGGGTACTTGCACACTTTGCCGAGGCGCGAAGGAGGAAAAGCCCTCGACGAGGGATTAACGCCCTCTAACGCCCCTAATACAACTCCACAAACTCCCACGAGTTGCCGACCGCTTCGAGGTAGCGCAGAAACTCCGCCTTTGAGATTACCACCGTGCCTCGGCTGTCGTTGGGGTGGAAACTCAAACTCTCGGCACGCTCCAAGTTCTTGTCGAGGAAGAGGTGCGTGTGATTCTCCGTGTCGTTGATAAGGCCGAAGGGCGATACCGAGCCGGGTTCCAAGCCGAGGTATCGCTCCATACGCTGTGGCGAGGCGAAACTCAACTTGCCCTGATGCA
>JAGBWT010000032.1 GCA_017629615.1 Alistipes sp.
CCTCTTTATCACCATTGCGTGTGGTGCTATCTCGGGCTTCCACGCCACGCAGTCGCCACTTATGGCCCGTTGCGTCAATAACGAGCGTGAGTGCCGCTTCGTATTCTATGGCGCGATGATTTCCGAGTCGGTTATCGCTCTGATTTGGGCCGCTATCTCGATGGCGTTCTTCTACGACAAGGGTGGCGTTGCGGCCGGTATGGCTGGTCACACTCCTGCGTGGGTTGTCAATGAGATTTCGAACTCGACGCTCGGCATCGTCGGCGGTATCCTCGCCATCTTGGGCGTCGTTGCTGCCCCTATCACCTCGGGCGATACGGCCTTCCGCTCGGCACGCCTTATCATTGCCGACATCTTCCATATCGAGCAGCGCACGAAGTGGAAGCGACTCGCCATCTGCATACCGCTCTTTGCTATCGGCATCGTCCTTACGATGGTCGATTTCGATGTCGTTTGGCGTTACTTTGCTTGGACCAACCAGGCATTGGCTTCGGTAGTGCTGTGGTGCATTGTCGTATATCTCTTCCGCGAAAAGAGTAACTATTGGGTAGCCCTTATCCCTGCGGTATTTATGACCTACATCTGCTCGTCGTTCGTCTTCGTATCGAACCAATTTGTCGGTATGGGAACGACACCGATGGCCTATGTTTGGGGCGGAGTCGCAACACTCGTCCTCACTGCGGTTATGGTGTGGCATCTTCGTCAGCAACGCAAAGAACCAATGCTGAAATAATGCGTCGCCACCTGCTCTTTATCGTCGCGCTCTTTGCGACCACGCTTGCGCTTGGCATAATCCAGAAGCCCGTTTTTCTGCTTTGGTATGCCGACCTTGTAGCCGACGCCTCGACCGCCGAGTGGTGGGGTGTATTGTGGCACGGGGCTCTGCTCGACGCGACAGTTGCAGGCTACATCACAGCCCTGCCGCTGCTGCTTGTCATCGCCTCGGCGTGGTGGCCACACTCGGCTTGGCGCACGATTATCAGGTGGTATTTAGTCGTCGTTGCGACTATCGAGGCCCTAATCTTCACGGTCAATCTCGGCCTCTATGAGTATTGGGCCTTTCCGCTCGATGGAGCGATATTCCAATTCCTCGCCACACCCAAGGAGGCTATGGCGAGCGTCACGGCTTGGCAATTTCTCACACAGAGCCTCGTAGCCCTCGCTTGGGGCGGCATTGCACTGCTCGGCTACCACTTTGTCGAGCGACTTTTCGACCCCACACGCCGCCTTTCGCTCGGCCGACGTGCCGCCTTCACGGCCATTATGCTGCTCGTCGCGGGTCTCGACTTTCTGGCTATACGCGGTGGCGTAACCACGGCCGTAGCCAACATCTCGAAGGTCTATTTCAGCGACCGTATGGTGCTCAACCACGCAGCCGTAAACCCCACCTTCTCGCTACTCGAATCGCTATCGAACGACGATGCACTCGACGACTACAACTTTGTCGATGAGCCTACGCGCGAGGCCAACTTCGCGGCACTCTGCCATAGCGACAGCGCAAGTTCGACCTCCGAGCCTCTGCTCTGCTCACAACGGCCCAACATCGTGCTAATCATCGCCGAGAGTTTCGGTCGCTCCACTATCGACCACACGGTCGATGGTCGGGCTGTTGCTCCGCGCATACAATCGCTCAAAGGCGAGGGCGTATGGTTTGAGAATTTCATCGCCTCGTCGTTCCGCACCGACCGTGGTGTCGTGGCGACGTTGAGCGGTTTCCCAGCACAGCCGACAATGTCGGTGATGAAAGACCCCGTCAAGAGTCGCAACCTCCCATCGATAGCCTCGTCGCTACGCGATGCAGGCTACACAACCCACTACATTCACGGTGGCGACCTCAACTTTACCAATATGGCCTCCTACCTCTATGGTACGGGCTTCAACCGTCTGGTTGCATTCAAGGATATGTCGTTCGACGCCCCTACGTCGAAATGGGGCTATGCCGACGATGTTGTGGCCGACTACTTTATCGACTTTGTGAGGGAGCAAAACCGAGCCGAGCAACCCCACTTCACCGTATGGCAGACGCTGTCGAGCCACGAGCCATTCGACGTGCCGACCACGATATTCGACGACAAGATGCTCAACTCAATGGCCTTTGCCGACGAGCAGATAGGTCGCGTAGTCGAGGCCTTGCGCCAAGACGAGGAGTGGGCTAACACGCTTGTCATAATCATTGCCGACCACGCCTACCCATTCCCCTATGGCATTGCGGCAGGCGACGCTTCGCGCTACCGTATCCCGATGCTTTGGCTCGGAGGTGCGCTCCGTAGCACAGCAACCGTCGAGACCTTCGCCTCGCAGAGCGACTTGGCCGCCACGCTGCTTGCGCAGTTGGGGCTGACGCACGACGAGTTTCTGTTGAGTCGCAATATCTTTGCCGATGGTCCGCACTTCGGCTACTATACCTACAACAACGGTTTCGGTGTGGTCGATGCCGACGGAGCAACTACCTACGACTGCACACTTGGCCGCACAACAACCACCTATGCCGACCCCGAAGCCGAACTCACGGGCAAGACTATGCTCCAAACAACCTACAAGATTATCAAAGAGTTATGATGAATAAGCAACCATTGCTCACGCTCCAACCAACCCCTTCGCAGAACTTCCGCATCGTCGGTCGTGGCGAACGAGGCAACCTCGCAAAGTGGCTCGACCACTCCTACGCTCTCCAAGCCGAGGGCGATGTCGAGGCGGCCTGCAACGCACGCTTCGAGGCCTTTCAAGCAATCTTGGAGGCTGTCGAGGGTGAAGAGGAGGTCGAACTCGACCGCACACACCCCAACACCCTTGCGGCGATGGAGATAATCCAAGCCTCGGCTATCGACCACTATCTGATTGGCGACGCGACGATGGCCTCGGCACAGCTCGAAATGCTCCTCGACCTCGATAGCGAGGACCCACTCGAAGTCTCGCCACAGCTCGCGCTCTGCTATGTTTTGCTCGACGACGCGGAGTGTCTCGACGACATTCTGCCCGACCTCGACGACCGCACACCGATAAGGGCTATCGTCGAGTGTTGCCGCTCGTTTGCCGCCACCAAACAGCTCGACCCGAAGTGGCTCACGGCACTACGTCGCCACAAGGAGGTGGCCGACGAGATTGTGGCCGACAACCCGACAACCGACGAGGCCTACCTTGCCGATATATCCTCCGAGCGACCATCACGCCAAGCCCTTGCACGCGAGTTATATCTGCGCTGCCACCCTGCTTTGGCGCACATCGAGGGGCTTATTTCGGCCCTTCGCGAGGCACTCGGTCGATAGAGGTTTTGACGACCTTTGAGGCTTCGCCGACCCGTATCGGACAAATGAGCCGAAGCCTACCACGACAGAGAAAGAGAAAAAGGAGCAATTTTATCGGCCGAAAAAGTTGTTTTTGTCGAAAAATTACTACCTTTGCGAAGCCGATGCCCAGATGGCGAAATGGTAGACGCGCTCGTTTCAGGTGCGAGTGTTGAGAGACGTGTAGGTTCGAGTCCTAGTCTGGGCACAAGGAGTTTATTTACGAAACTCCTTTTTTTGTGCCCGAATAGGACTCGACAGCTTGTTGCGCCTCGGCAGAGTTATCTTTGCTTTGTAAATGGGCAGTGTTGCTACGCAACTGCGGAATATCGTTTGAGAATATCTGCTCAAACAAGTTTGGCCTCTATTCTCAATCAATCTTCCGACCATTCGGTCTTTCTGCCCATTTCCTTCGCTTGTTCTGCTCTCGACTTCTGCCGCCGTTCGAGTCGTGGGGGGTAGGGGTTGTCGAGGGGGGGGTATCGGGGGTAGGGGATTCGGCAACCCGGCAGTTTGTGACACTCTTTTTTTGTTCCTAAAATTGTGATATATCGCAGAAAAATCATATCTTTGTTAGGCTTGGGGTCGCACAACCGACCCTCCAA
>JAGBWT010000033.1 GCA_017629615.1 Alistipes sp.
TCATATTTAGCGACGGAACGACCATCGACCTCGGAACAATCGACGAGTTGGGAGGGGTGTATCGCACCACGATTGAGTATCGCAACGATGGCCGTGAGCCTCTCTCGATAACCCACATCAATACGAGTTGTGGCTGTCTGACGGCAAAGTGCCATACGACAACGACCCAGCCCAACGAGAGGGGAGTGCTCGATAATGCATACAACCCAAAAGGTCGTGGAGGCGATGTGGCGCAACGCATATTTATATATACCCACCACTCGACCACCACTCCGAGTGCAATTCTTCACCTCACGGGCCACGTTCGACCCTCCGAGAACCGCAGTATCGACTACCCCGCTGTCTGCGGAGCATTGCTACTGCGACGACGCGATGTAGCGTTCGGCAAAGGTGGTGGCTCCGAGCGAATTGCCTGTATGAATGGCGGCTCAACACCTCTGCGCATTACGGCCGACACACTATTTACATCGCGCGGAATATCGCTACGATGCCAACCCGAAGTGTTGCAACCAGGCGCCGAAGGCAATCTGATAATTACGCTCAACGCCCAACAACTACCCGCCACAGATGGCGAGCCTCGCCTCTACATCGACGGAGTTAGAGAGGCAATGCGCAACCGAAAGATAACGATAACACTATCCGAAAATTAACAACAATATTGATATGAAGACTCTTATCAAAACCCTCTTCGCATTTTTAACATTGACAATGGTCGGTTGTGCCGACAATAACACATCGCTCGACGAGGCTCTACTCGACGTAACACCGCACAACATAGCCGGCACTTGGAAGTTGGAGAGTTGGAGTGGCAAGACGCTTGCCCCAACCTCGTATGTCTATGTGGAGTTTATCCGTGCTGACCGAACTTTTGCCATATATCAGAACATCGACAGTATGGGAGATTGTCGCCTCTTGACAGGTCGCTACAATATCGAAATCGACGCTGCAAAAGGTGCCATTATCCGCGGCCAATACGACTATGGCGATGTATGGGCGCACCGCTATATAGTTACCGACCTGACAGCCGACCGTATGGTTTGGACTGCGACCGACGACTCTGCCGACATCAGCGTCTATGTTCGTGCCGAAATCCCGTCCAACGTCAAAGCCGAGGCCAAGCGATAGACCAAAAGAGTGGAAAAGAGAGGAGGCTGTTCAGCACAAAAGCAGAACAGCCTCCTTTTAATTGGGTGGCCCGACCTACAAAATCGGACTCGACCACAAGCCGTGCAGATTGCAATACTCATAGACGGCAATCGGCTTATCGGCAGCTACGCAGAACTCGGCCTCGGGTTTATCCTTCAAGTCGATACGCATACCGCCATTCTCGGTCTCGACATATATAAATGCGATATGATGCTCGGGCAACATTGGGTGCGGAACGCTACCAACCTCGACCTTAATCTTGCACTCGTCGATACGAGTCACAACGGGAACGTGCTTCTCGCCACTTGCATCTTCGGTATTAGGCACCAACTCCTGCATTGGCTGACCACAGCACACCACCTTCACACCTTTATCTACGAATTTCACTACTACATTGCCACAATGAGGGCATTTGTAAAACTTAACAGCAGACATAATCTTATCGTTTTGTGTTAGACAATAACTCTTGCTATACAAAAATAGCACAAATCTGTCATAATCCCAAAAAAATCTTTACTTCTCACGCTCGAAAAGCAGCACCGCCATATCGTATTGACCCAACACGACCTTCTCGCCATCGGCCGACACCGAAGCTGTGCGCAGTGCCGTATGCTCAACAAAACGGTAGCCTGGCACGGCAATCTTTGTCGAGTGACGTGCCGCCTCACGCTTCTGATTTGCCACGACTATCGCCATTTTATCGCCCGCAACAAAGGCACGAGCATCGACCGCCTTGTTGGAGTTCTCGAAGCCGAGCGAATCCATATATCGACCACAAAGCAACGTCGCCGCATAGCGCTCTTTAAGTGCATTAACCTCGGCAAGATAGGCCTGATAGATAGGGCAAGCGTCGATAAGGTCGCGACAGCGGAATATCTCAATATCGATACGCTGACCATCAAGCACCGTATTATTGACGTGCCAATAGACATCGTTATCGTCGCGCTGACCGCGGTCGGTAAATACCAACTCCGGGAAGGTATATTTGAAGAAGTTTAACCAACGTGTCGGCTCATCGTTAGCCGGATAGCCGTGCGTATAGTCGCAATATTGGGCCAAAGCATCGACCGTAGCCTCGGCACCAAGTGCAAAGTCGGGCGACTTCTGCTTACAACGCTCACGCAGCAGTTTCAGGCACTCCATACGCTTCTTGATGCCAAAGACATCGGGCACAGCAAACTCTCTGCTTGTATCCCAATTCGTACTCTCCTTCTCGATATAGCCGAGTTGGTCGAAAAATACACTATGGGCGCCAAGTGCATAGGCACGGTCTTGGAGCGCAAACAGCACCTTGTTCCAATCGGGGTGCATCATCGTTGCGATAGCAAACGTACGCTGGTCGTACTCACCGAGCCACGTTCCTTGACCCGTAAATTTGTAGCGCTCCAAAATTTCGGAGCCTGTATTATCGTGACGGCACACCTTCGGGCCTTTACCACTGCGGTAGTAGCGACTCTCGCGGTCAATCAGCTTACCGTTGAAGTAGAGCAGCAGATGGCTACCATCGGCCTGATACTTTGCAATAGCCTCCTTCAATGCCTCATCGCCACCCTGCGACTCATCGGGCGTATAGTCGGGATTACCGTGGTCCATACCCTCGGCCCACCAGCCAAAGAGGAATACAGCATTGGAATTGACACTGCGGTCGACATCTTTCAATCGACCATAGAGGTCGGGGTATTTGAAGAAGTACTCCCCATATTGATGTTTGAATATCACGCGCTGCCAACTACGCAACGTGCGGACCCACTCGGGAGCCTCGCGATACTCCCACCAGGTATCGACCCAACGACGATAGATGTCGGAGGCGGCGTGCCACGAGCCGTTGTATGGAGCGACAACATTGGCTGCACAACTCCACTTTTCGCCACAGAAGCAGTGCGGATATTTGTAAAATCCCAACTCCAAGCAGTCGAACTCGCCACTTTCGCCCTTATAGGTACGCAAACCGTGCCACGTATCCTGGAATGTCGTGTCGTGGCTACCGAAGTAGAGACCCTGCTCTTCGCCCAACAGTGCAAAACAGTTCATAAAGACCTTGTAGCCATACTTCACATCGTACTGACGGAAGATTTGCTCGGGCTTCTTGTATGGCGCCGAGGAGATTCGACCTATCTTGCCTATCGGATTGTCGTAGAGACGACCTCCGGCCTCGCAAGTGTAGAGCTTGTGGTCGGTCGGAGCGTCGATATTACGAACGAGCGGGTATTGCATCTCGCGCACCACCGTATGAGGCTCATTATTTGCAATGTCGCACGCAAATCGCACCTTATCCTGCTCCAATATAACCTGCAAACGCACCGCGATATTGAGTTTTTTGTCGGCAGTTTGCAGATATGGATAGCGAAGCGTAACAACGTTACCCTCCTGCGAAACCTCAACCTGCTGCTGTTCGCCGACGACCTGAATCTCCTTCTCGTAGAGCGCATCGTAGTAGAGTCGCCACATATAACCACCTCGGGCATAGTCGTGCTGCGTATGCTCGTTACGCAGCGAATAGAGGCGACCGTCCTCGCCCACCGTGACACTCATATTCTCGTTCGAGAGTGTGAAACACTTGCAGTCGCACGGCACTGCCGACGGCTTGACTGCTTTGTCGTTGCCGCCACACGCAACCAACATCGCGACAGCAGCCAACAAGGTTAAAATCTTATTATTCATAGTTTCATCATTAGTTAGCAAAATCAAAGGCTGGTGTTATTTAGTCTGTAACACAACATCGTTACTCTAAAACACCCCACCCCGAAACAAGCAATAAGGACCCGCCTAACTTTGTGTGTTATACAGGCCCTTATCGTCAATCGTTTCGATGGTTATTTGGTCATATTCTTTTTGAAGAACTCCATAATGGTACGACACGAATCAAACGAGTCGGTTGCCCAGTTATGGCCACCATTGCGCACCTCGTAGAACAACACCTCCTTGCCCGATGGCGAGCCATAGTAGCGGTGGAGAGTCACCTTGTTCTTAATTTGAGGCAGTTCGGTAGTCTCCTCGTACATACATTTGTTTGCCGCAGCAACCGCTCCGACAGCAACAGGAACCGCAAGGTATGCACCCCAACCATATTTATTTGTAGGGTCACCCTCCCAGCGCGAAGTTGCATCGCCCGTACCGTGAACCTCCATAAAGGCCACAGGCTCGGTATAGTTGTGACGCTTTGCCATCTCAACCAACGTAAGTCCGGCCATCGAGGCGATAGCAGCAAACTCCTTTGGTTTGCGGTAAGCCAACAGGTAGCACATCTCGCCACCGTTCGACATTCCCGTCACAAAGGTATTCTTTGCCGAGAGGTTGTAGGTTGCCTGCAAATGCTTGGCCAATGCGCAAATAAACTCGCAATCATCGACCTGCATCGCACCTATCTGCCAAGGATAGTATACGTTCCAACCGGTATTCTTCGAGTCTTTGGTTGCCTGTGGGTAGCACAACGCAACCTGATACTCCTCGGCAAGCTCCAAGAACGAGAGCGAAGAGTTATTCACATACGAGCTTGCAGTACCACCATATCCGTGAAGAATGAATACGAGTGGAGCCCCTGCCGGAAGATTGTCAGGAATATAGACATAGTACTCTCTTGTGAGATTTTGGTCTACTATCGTCTCTCTCTTGACCGACGCTGCATTTGCAAGGTTGCAGAACAACAGCGCAGCAAATATGGTTATTACGATATTTTTCATACGGCTTAATGAGTTTTTAAGAAATTCCAAACTTGGTTATACACTTCAAATTCTGCGTCGCACCAACCGCTGTTTGCGCTATCGACGCTATACAACTTCACGTCGCAACCCGATTGGCCACCCGTATAGTGAGTACACGATACTCGACCCTTACCCTCGCGAGGCATCAACTCGGTTGTGTTGAACGAAATGCACTCATTGACGGCAACGATAGCACCAACGCTCAACGGAACAGATACCGATTTAGACTCAACTCCGGTCCACTTGTAGGCCGAGTTCTTCGTTGCGTGAACGTGAACAAACGGCACAGCCTTCTGGAAGCTGTTGGTCTTGTAGGTTGCAACATCTATTGCGCCCGAGATACAGCCAAATGCAGCAAACTCATTAGGCATCTGCATAGCGGCCGTATACGACAAGCCGTTGCGATAGCTCAACAAATAGAATTTCGACGCCCCTGCAAATGCCTCTTTAACCGAGGTCAGGAACGAGAGGTCCTCTTTGCCGCTCGTCTTAATTACACAAAGAACGTAGCGACCGATAAGGCAATGCTCCGCCGCCTTGAAGTTGATATTTGGAGTTTCGAGGTCGGAAGCACGAAGTTCCAAATCCTCGGCAAGCAGGATTACTACCGGTGCAGTAGCCTCAACATCGGCCGGTTTTACGACAACCACATCGCGACCGGCAATCGGCTCGGTTGCATAGACTAGCGACGGCTCTTCCTGAACTTGTGTATCATTGTTTGCGTCGTTCTTTTCGCACGCAACAGCAAACAACAAAAGCAAACTGATAAAATAAACTATCTTTTTCATAACTCTAATTTCCAAATTGTACATTTACGGTATGTGCCTCACTTCCTGCACCCTTTACATAGGTTTCGTAATTCTCGGCAGTAATAGGAATAACGGTTGTACCGCCGTCGCACGACATACTGCCGCCAAGAATCTTAATCGGCTCATCAACAGTACCCATAACAACCACAGCCGACGAGCTGTAATTCCAACCGATAATCAAACTGTACCAATTGTGGTTACCCCAATCGTAGACGATATCGCAATTAACTACGCAACCACGGCCTTCGCCCTCGTAGCTATTGACGCCACCGTGCTGACCTACAAGACCACCAATCTCGATGACACCGGTGCTACCATTGATATTGCTCAACGCACCATAACTCTCGTTATATTCGAATTTGTGCGACTGTGACAAGAATGCGGAGATACCGCCAATAGTTGCATCGGTATAAGGGATAGTACCCTTTATCGCACCATAGTTCTTACAATAGGTAACGTTACCCGTTCCGCCATTGATACCACCAACACGAATCTCGTCTTGTGCAAATACTTCGAGCGTACCGTTATTTACGCATCGAGTAATAAGGTTGGTTTGTGCAGCGTTCTCATAGCCCGGATAGCCGACAATACCAGCGCAAGTAGGGATTGCGCCGTCGCAGTAGGATACGCACTTGATATCGCCATTGTTGATACAGTCGGTAACATCGGCACCCGAAGCACCCGTCGCATTGGCAAATGCACCACCCGAGATACCACCGATATTCACAGGATAGTTGTTGGCCTTATAAACCGATTGGTCGGAGGTCGTTACATTAACATCAAGCGCACCGTTGTTGGTACAAGCGGTAATGCCACCATATGCCAAGCCGACGATACCACCAATACGAGGACGGTTTGTTCCGCAAGAGATGGTCATCGACTCGATAGCCGTAATATCATAGTCGATATTACCCTCGTTAAGCGACTTGGTCACAGAACCATTTACGTCGAGTTGAGCAACCAAACCTGCGATATGGATTGGGAGATTTGTAACCTCCTTAACGACACCGAAATTAGACAAATACGGAATATTCGAGGTCAAATTACCATAGTTCTCACACTCATTGATTGCACCGTCGCTATAAGCTGCCAAACCTGCAACCAAACCACCATACGCCGGAGCGGTAGAGGTATAGGTTACAGCGCCATAGTTCTTACACTTGTCGATTGCTGCGCTATTGATTGCCACAAGACCCGCAACAATAACCGTTGCATCGCCATCGGCAGCCAACTCAACCGAAACATTGGCCTTGTTTACGACATTCGAGATAGTTCCCGTAGCCTCAACAGCCAAAGGTGCAAGTGTAGTCGCTGTGGTTGCAGCGAATGTACAAGTCTCGTCGATTGTCAAATCCTTGGCACCCGAAAGCTGTGCAAACATAGCGTGGTCGGAGACAAGGTTGCTGATAGTAAAGTTCTTACCGTTGAGCATACCAGGGAATACGACACCCTCCGGCAGAGTCTTGCCCGTAAAGTCGAGGTTGCCTGCAAGCTGAATCTCATCGGTTGCTACGGCTGTACGCAAGCCGTCAGCATCGTTGAGAATTGCGATAAATTCGTCGGCATTGCTTGCAATCATAGGGAACTCGGCCTTCGCTAGGGTCTTGACCTCCTTAACTTCGGAATATTCCGACTCGCTACCCGAAACCTCCTCAACAGCCTTGATTCTAATCTGATAAACGGTCGCGCCCTTCAACGCTCCGATTGCATACTCCAAGACATTGCCTACCTCAACAACGGTATACTGCTCGGCTGCGCTCTCCTTGTATTCGATGATATAGCCCGAAGCCTTCTCAACGCTCTCCCACTTAACGACAATCTCTTCGGCCGTAGCCTCGGCAGAGGTGATAACAGGAGCATCGAGAGCAACCGTCGACGACTCATAGGCAACAACCTTGATAATCACGTTATCCATAAACATACGGTGCTGCGACGAACCAGGAGTCGAACCATCTTTACGGATAGGGCCGATACCGATACGCGCACCCGGTGCTACGTTCTTGATAACAATCTTTTCGGTCGTAAATGAGCGACCTGCCTTGATTTCAAACTCGGCAGCAGGCGCAAGTTTATCAATGGTAGGAGTTACCTCATAGCCGCCATCTTTGCCGGCGTGAGCCGACTCGTTAAGCACATAAACCGCACCGGTTACAGGGTCGGAGTCGTAACGTGCTTGGTCGAACTGAACCTCGATAGTGGCCACCGATTTGAGGTTGGTCAATGCCGGGGTACACATAAGCGCAGTCTTACTGCTTGCGCCCAATTTGATATGGCCAACTCGACCACAAATCGTCGAATTGCCTGCACCAACGACCTCGCTACAAAGACCCCACTGCGCAAGACGCGAATTTTCGACAGCGTGCTTCATAGTACTGAACAAGCCGATTTCGATAGATGGGTCTACCAAATACCACTTCCAATTTCCACCGTTGATAGGATTTACACCCTCGGCCTTATCGAATGCGGTTGCGAGGTTACGGTCATCGGCCGAGTAGGCAGCCGAACCGCGCAAATAGTTCGCACCCCAAACAAGCTCGCTAAAATCTTCGGCCAAAACGATACCCGACGGCTCGACCATCTCTGCCTCGTTTGGCACAACAACCTCGAAATCCAAAGTCTTGGCCTTAACAGGAGTAGATGCAGCATTGTTGGCAAGGTCCTTTACAACAAACCAATAATCGGTATTCTTATCCAAGCCGGAGAACTCAAATTGAGGGGCTCCATCGGCAAGATAGGTCCAGATTTTGTCGTCGACATCGGTCTGCCACGAAACGACAAGATTCTTACAAGCGGCATCTTTGTAGATACCGAAGCTATAAGCCGTACCGCAATCCTTGGCAATATCCTTGAACGAACTAACACTCCAAGTGAAAGCGAGGGTCGAAGATGTTGCATAGGCAAGTTTGACAGACAACGAAGCGCCTTCAATCTTCAATTTTACGACCGCACCTTTGGAATCGGTCACAAATACCGGTGTGGTAGTTGTGCCATCGGGATAGGTTGCATATACCGAAGCGGTATATACTCCTGTCGGAAGATTCGTAAAGAGGTGGTTGCACGCATCGGCAGCAGTCGCCTCTCGGGTTATCGAGAGCGGCTCACCACCATCTTCGGGCGTAAGGTTAGAGGTAAAACTCTCGGCTCCTGCCTTGATTGCTGCTCCGCCATCAAAAAGAAGCGCGATACTGTTCTTCCCGCACGCCTCGTCATTGACGACGACAGCCTTCGGAGAGGGGTAAATCGGGTCGCTTGAATCGACACTCTCTTGCTCACAAGCAACAAAACCGAATCCCATCAAAAGAATCAGAAAAAATACAATTTTTCTCATAATTGTGGTGATTTAATTTATAAAAATTTAACAAATAAGGTTATTTAGATTGGATTTTAGTCACGAACACACTCTATCCTCTACAAAGGTAAGAAAATTTTTAATAAACAATCGCAATAAACCTATCTTAACAGGGTTTTTATATACAAAATTACACCATAGTATAATTTTATACCACCTTCCCACCTCTTTTCTACCACTTTTCTACCGCCCTCGGAGCGCAGCGACCAAGTCCCCTCCCGAGGAGGGGATTTAGGGGAGGGTCAGACTTATGAACGCGGCATTAGGCCGCGAGCAACGACCTATATCAGCGATAAAAGGTTGATATTATGTTACTTCGTATGGGCTTTATGCTGCTTTTTGTAGCGCAGCGACCAAGTCCCCTCCCGAGGAGGGGATTTAGGGGAGGGTCATCGAATATTCACACTCTATCTAAAAGAGGTTGGGGAGGCTATGGCGATTCTCGTCGCGAAATTGGCGAGGGGTTTGGCCCTCAATTTTACGGAACAGGGTCGAGAACTGCCCCACACTCTCAAAGCCCAGCGCATAGGCCGTCTCGGTTATCGAGCGCTGTTCCGAGACGAGCATCTCTTTGGCGCGACCAATCAGCAGCAGGTTGATATATTGGGCAGGAGCAATACCCATAACGCGCTTGAAGGATTGGCGAAACCACGAATATCCGACACCTACCGCATTGGCGACCTCCTGCACTTGTAGCGAGTGATGTACGCGCTCACGCATCAACTGTCGAGCCTCGTTGATTATATCCTCCGTGCGATTTGTTCCGCTTGTCGTACCCTTATATTTATATAGTATATGGCCAAGCATATGGGCTACAATACCCGAAAGCAGTTGCTGACAACCAATATTTTCGCGCTCGGCATTGCGAATAGCATCGCGATAGAGGGCTATGAGCGTATTGCTGACGCCGATGTGCATAATCGCATCTTTTGGCGTAAACGACGCCGTAGCCACCATCTTGTCGGCCACCTCACCCTTAAATCCAACCCAGAACTCACGCCAACCCTGCGCCTGGTCGGGGGCATAGCTATGCCTCTCGCCAGGAAACAAAATCATCACACTACCCGCCTCAACACGCCGACGAGCAACCGACTGCGACTCAAAATACCCGCCACCTTCGGTGATATATACCACCTGATACTCGTCGAGCGTACGACCGCCCTGCGACTTGAAATCATAGGTTGCAGGGTGCTGCATTGCAGGGTAACAAGCGTTGGGCTCGATGGCCTGCATACCGACCGTTGTAACCATCACGCCCCACCCTTGTTCGTGCGGGCCGACGGTCAAATATTTTAGCGAATTGCTATCCAAACTTGTCATACCGTGTCAAATTTGAAAGTTTTTATATCATTTTTGAAATCCAAAATTAGCAAATCTATTATAATTTTGCATTATAAAATCCTAAAAATCTCGAAAAAAGATGAAGATACACAACTTTTTAGCATTCGACCTGGGAGCAACCAGCGGTCGCTCGGTCATCGGAACGTTGCGAGATGGCAGAATTGAAACACGCGAATTGACGCGTTTCCCAAACGGCATCATAGAGCTGCACGGAAAGTTCTATTGGAACCTCCTCGGCCTCTACGAGCACCTCAAAGATGGCCTTGCAGCGTGCGCTCGCGAGGGTATCACTCCCGACTCGATTGGCATCGATACGTGGGGTGTCGACGTCGTTCCGATTGGTAGCGACGGCTCGATTCTCGGTATGCCTCGCGCCTATCGTGACCCATACACCGACGGTGCGCCCGAAAAGTTTTTCGAGATAGTTTCGCGCGAAGAGGTCTACGACAAGACGGGTATTCAGATTATGAACTTCAACACCCTCTACCAGATTTTTGCTGCCGTACAGGAGGGCTACACCCCTATCGTAGAGGCGAAGCGATTGCTCTTTATCCCCGACGCATTGTCGTATATGCTCACGGGCAAAGAGGTTTGCGAATATACCATCGCCTCGACCTCGCAAATTCTCAACCCTCGCACCTCGCTCTTGGAGGCATCGCTCTTGGAGGCTGCGGGCGTAAAGGGTGACATCTTCCCCGACGTACAACTTCCGGGCAACGTGATTGGCTCACTTACCGACGCATTGGCCGAGGAGACACGCATTGGCAAGGTCGATGTTGTTGCCGTTGCAGGCCACGACACCGCCTCGGCCGTAGCAGCAGTACCTGCCGAGAATGAACGATTTGCCTACCTCTCGTCGGGCACTTGGTCGCTGATGGGTATCGAGACGCGAGAGCCGATTATCAACAGCGACTCGTTCCGCCACAACTTCACCAACGAGGGTGGCGTAGATGGCACAACACGCTTCTTGAAGAATATCTGCGGTATGTGGATATTGGAGCAATGCCGTAAGGAGTGGGAGCGAGAGGGCAAAAACTACTCCTACCCCGAAATTGTCGAGATGGCAAATTCGGCCGAACCATTTGTCAGCTTTATCAACCCCGACGACGCATCGTTTGCCAACCCGCAGTCGATGTTGCGTGCCATCGAGGCCTTCTGTCTCCGTACCGAACAACCCGTACCGCAAAACGATACGCAAATCATTCGCACCATCTTCGAGAGTCTTGCACTACGATACCGCGAGGTTTTGGAGATTTTGGAGGGTATGGCACCATTTGCAATCGACGTATTGCACATCATCGGAGGCGGCTCGAAGAACCGACTTCTCAACCAATTTACCGCCAACGCTATCGGCAAACGTGTCGTTGCAGGTCCTTCGGAGGCGACCGCCTATGGTAATATTATGATGCAGGCCGTTGGTGCGGGTGCTATCAGCTCACTTGCCGAGGCTCGTGCGATTATCCGCGCCTCAATCGAGACCGAGGAGTTTGTGCCACAAGAGCGCGAGATTTGGGAGGCGGCATACAAACGATTTATAGAGTTAAAATAATAGTCAATAACAACTTAAAACAGAACAAAAATGAACGAAGCACAAATCAAACAAGCTTACGAAATCGCCGTTGAGCGTTATGCTCAACTCGGTATCGATGTAGAGGAGGCCCTTGCAAAATTGCAAAAGGTCGAAATCTCGATGCACTGCTGGCAGGCCGACGACGTTGGCGGTTTTGAATCAACCGGCGACCTTACGGGTGGTATTCAGGCAACAGGCAACTATCCAGGCAAAGCTCGCAATATCGAGGAGTTGCGTGCCGACATTCTCAAAGCGATGACCCTTATCCCAGGTCGTCAGCGTCTCAACTTGCACGAAATCTATGGCGACTTCGGTGGCGAGGTGGTAGACCGCGACAAGGTTGAGCCAAAGCACTTCGAGAGCTGGATTGAGTGGGGTTTGGCAAACGGCATCAAGCTCGACTTCAACAGCACCTCGTTCTCGCACCCAAAATCGGGCAACCTCTCGTTGTCGAACCCCGATGAGGAGATTCGCAACTTCTGGATTGAGCATACGAAGCGTTGCCGTGCTATCGCCGAGGAGATGGGACGTCGTCAGGGCGACCCTTGTATTATGAACCTCTGGGTACACGATGGTAGCAAGGATATTACCGTAAACCGCAAGAAGTATCGCGAGTTGTTGAAGGATTCGCTCGACCAAATCTTCGCACAGAAGTACGAGAATATGAAGGACTGCGTTGAGTCGAAGGTATTTGGTATCGGCTTGGAGAGCTATACCGTAGGCTCCAACGACTTCTACATCGGCTACGGCGCACAGAATGGCAAGATTGTAACCCTCGACACGGGTCACTTCCACCCAACCGAGAGCGTTGCCGACAAACTTTCGTCGCTCCTGTTGTTCGTTCCGGAGGTTATGCTCCACGTCAGCCGCCCTGTACGTTGGGATTCGGACCACGTTACGATTATGAACGACGAAACACTCGACCTTATGCACGAGATTGTTCGTTGCGACGCACTCGACCGCGTACATATCGGTCTCGACTACTTCGACGCCTCGATTAACCGTATCGGTGCCTATGTTATCGGTACTCGCGCGACGCAGAAGTGCTTGTTGAGAGCGCTCTTGGAGCCACTTGCACAACTTCGCGCATACGAGGCAGAGGATAAGGGCTTCGAGCGTTTGGCTCTCTTGGAGGAGGCGAAGAACCTGCCTTGGAATGCAGTATGGGATATGTACTGCCTGCGCAACGGCGTACCTGTTGGCGAGTCGTTCATCGCCGAGGTTCAGAAATATGAGAACGAAGTAACATCGAAGCGTAACTAAAAACTGACAAAACTATGTATCGCATTGTTCTTAACGAAACATCTTATTTCGGCGCGGGCTGTCGCTCGATTATCGCCGACGAGGTTGCAAAGCGTGGTTTCAAGAAGGCGTTTTTCGTGACCGACAAGGATTTGATTAAATTTGGCGTTGCTGCAAAGATTGAGGAGGTACTCAACGGCGCAGGCATTCCATACGAGATTTATAGCGACGTGAAGGCCAACCCTACTATCGGCAACGTTCAGCGTGGTGTCGAGGCCTACAAGGCTTCGGGCGCCGACTTTATCATCGCCCTGGGTGGTGGTTCGTCGATTGACACGGCCAAGGCTGTCGGTATCATCATCAACAATCCGGAGTTTGCCGACGTGCGTTCGTTGGAGGGTGTAGCACCTACGAAGCACCGTGCCGTGCCTACATTTGCACTCCCAACAACTGCCGGAACGGCTGCCGAGGTGACAATCAACTACGTTATCACCGACGAGGAGGCAAAGAAGAAGATGGTATGCGTAGACCCTAACGATATTCCGATGTGTGCAATCATCGACTGCGAGTTGATGTACTCGATGCCAAAGGGTTTGACCGCAGCAACAGGTATGGACGCACTTACCCACGCAATCGAGAGCTACATTACACCTGGCGCGTGGACGATGAGCGACATGTTCGAGGCAAAGGCTATCGAACTCGTTGCCCAGCACCTCAAAAATGCTGTCGATAACGGCAAAGACGAGGTTGCTCGTGCAGGTATGGCCGAGGCTCAATACATCGCAGGTATGGGCTTCTCGAACGTTGGTTTGGGCATCGTTCACTCGATGGCTCACCCTCTCGGAGCATTCTACGACACTCCGCACGGCGTAGCAAACGCACTGCTCCTGCCTTACGTTATGGAGTACAACGCCGATTCGCCATCGCGTGCAAAGTACCTGGGTATCGCCAAGGCTATGGGCGTAGACACCGAGGGTATGAGCATCGACGAGGGTGTTAAGGCTGCTATCGACGCTGTTCGCTCGCTCTCGCTCTCAATCGGTATTCCGCAGCACCTTTGCGAGATTGGCGTAAAGCGCGAGGATATTCCTGCGTTGGCCGTAGCTGCATTCAACGACGTTTGTACGGGTGGCAACCCTCGTCAAACCTCGGTCGAGGATATTGTTAAGTTGTACGAAATCGCATACGAATAGTAGTCGATATGGATATTCTGATTGGTCTTTTGATTATTGCCGTAGGAGCATTCTGCCAATCGAGCAGCTATGTGCCTATCAACAAAATCAAGGGTTGGAGTTGGGAGTCGTATTGGCTCGTACAGGGCATCTTCGCCTGGCTCGTGTTCCCGTTGGCGGGAGCATTGTTGGCCGTTCCCGAAGGTCATAGTCTGTTAGAACTTATCGACTCGGGCAACAGCTTCAATATCGCGATGACCATTCTCTTTGGTGTATTGTGGGGCGTCGGAGGCTTGACCTTCGGCCTCTCAATGCGCTATTTGGGCGTGGCACTCGGTCAGAGCATCGCTCTTGGCACTTGCGCTGCGGGTGGTACAATCTTGGGTCCCGTATTGCTCAACGCCTTCTTCCCGGAGATGCAGGCGTTGGAGTCGCTGACCTTTGCTGTCGTATCGGGCGTCATCGTAACATTGCTCGGCATCGCCATCATCGGCATTGCGGGTATGATGAAGGCCAATTCGCTTCCAGAGGAGGAGAAGAGGGCTGCCGTCAAGGACTTCAACTTCCCGAAGGGCATTGCTATCGCACTCTTGGCGGGTGTGATGAGTGGCTGCTTCAACGTCGGCTTGGAGTTCGGCAAGGATATCAACTTTGGAGAGCTCACCGACCCAATGTACAAGACGTTGCCGGCAACACTGCTCGTAACTCTGGGTGGTTTCCTGACAAATGCGATTTACTGCCTCTATCAGAACTACGCTAACAAGAGTTTCTGCGACTATGCAAAGGGCGGACTTTGGGCCAACAACCTTCTCTTCTGCGCCTTGGCGGGAGCATTGTGGTACAGCCAATTCTTCGGGTTGAGTCTCGGTAAGGGTTTCCTTACAGAGTCGCCTACGCTAATGACCCTCTCGTTCTGTATTCTGATGTCGCTCAACGTCACCTTTGCAAACCTTTGGGGCATAATCCTCAAAGAGTGGAAGGGCTGCTCGAAAAA
>JAGBWT010000034.1 GCA_017629615.1 Alistipes sp.
CCTGAGCCAGGATCAAACTCTCCATTGTAAAAATTTTATAATGTATTGTTAGAGTCCTGACTGCTTCATTTTCCAATAAAGGAAATTGACAGATAAATACTACACTTTCTCTCAATTTATAACCAGTAAATCAAAGAACCGTTTTCAAAATGTTCGCTTTCGTTTTTCGGAGCGAACGCAGGTGCAAAGATAAAGTGACTTTTTCAATCCACCAAACTTTTTGAAACATTTTTTCGAAAAGTTTTCAACATTGCTGTTATTAACATTGTTAAAAAGCCTTTTCAGAACCTGTGCAACCTCTTTATTTCTGATTGCGGGTGCAAAGATACGGACAAATTTCAATTCTGCAAATGTTTTGCAACTTTTTTTATCACTTTTTTCAATTTTTTTCAAAACTACGCTTTATACCTATATTATATAATATATAAGGGGCGATTATTTTGCGCCTCATACGGTGCTTCACACGGTACTGCACGCGGCACAACAAAGCATTTAGCAACCCACAAACACGGGACAGACTCATTTGTTCGATATTTTTTATATCTTTGCATTGTTAATAAAAGATAAGCAATGAACTGGAAAAAAATTTCGATTTTACTTGCGGTGCTGATTATCGCCGACCAAATTTTGAAGATATGGGTCAAGACATCGTTCCACCTCGACGAGGAGTTGGTGATATTTCCCGACTGGTTTCGCCTCCACTTTGTAGAGAACAACGGCGCAGCCTTCGGTATGCAACTCTCGACATCGGGCGGTTTTGATTGGGGCAAACTCGGGTTGAGTCTGTTTCGTGTCGGCCTTGTGGGTGGAATGTTCTACTACATCAACCGCCTCGTCAAGCAGCAGGCCTCGACGGGTGTTGTGGTCGGCATCACGCTCATCATCGCCGGAGCAATCGGCAACATTATCGACAGCGCACTCTACGGACTCATATTTTCGGCCTCGACACCCGCGACAATCGCCGAGTTCGGTGGCAGTTATGCCCCATTTATGATGGGCCGTGTGGTCGATATGTTCTACTTTCCGCTCTTTCAGTGGGAGAACTGTCCTGCGTGGCTCGACTTTTTGGTCGATACGAAGGGCTACTTCTTTGGTGCAATCTTCAATTTGGCCGACGCCTACATCTCGGTTGCCGTGGTCTATCTGCTGATTTTCCAGTATCGATTCTTCAAATAAACGGAGCATTTTGCAGTCAAAACAGGGGGCCAACTCAAAAAGTTGGCCCCTTTTTTATTCATTTTCGGAAAAGTTTCTTGGTTTTTTATCCGTAAACCCCTATATTTGTAACGATATATGCAAACAAACCAAAACAAATAAACCTAATTACTAAAACTATTATGAAAAAACAAATTCTCGCGGGGGGGGGTAGAACATACTACGCACCCGCAATGAAGCAACTCGACATTCGTTGCGAATCGGGTTTCGCAGCAAGCGTTGAGATTGAGGGCCTCACACCAAGCGATGGTGAATGGGACGATTAACAAATGTCAAACTAAAAAAGAAGAAAGAAGATGAAAAAAATCTATTCTATCCTCGGTTTGGCATTGGGAATGCTGGCCGTAGGTTGTACAACCGATTCGACCGAAGACCTCGGTCTGGACCACAAAGTAGTTTTGGGTGTTAATATCGAAGAGTCGCGTACTTCGTTGGGCAACTTCGATGGCACACAGCACCCTATCCTCTGGTCGGAGGGCGACAAAATCAACGTCAACAACCGTACTTCGCAGGCTGTTCCTTTGTCGTATGTTGGCTCTTCGAATGCAGAGTTTACCGTATCGAGCGTACGCGCTCCTTACCGAGTTATCTACCCTGCAAACATCTACAACTCGACCGATGGTACTATCTCCGTTCCTCCGGTTCAGCAGTACACCGCAGGCTCGTTCGCAAATGGCGTTGCCGTTATGGTAGGCTACTCGGAGACTGCACAAATTTCGCTTAAAAACCTTTACAGCTTCGTTAAGATTCCTATCGAGAAGGGTGACGAGGTTGCACTTTCGTCGGTAAGTATCACCGCTCTTGGCGGCGAGGCTATTTCGGGTGTATTCGCTATTGATTTCCAGGGCGCAACTATCGCTCCTGTTGCAGGTCAGGACATTATCCGTATCGAGGGCGACTTGGCTTATGTAGAGGACGTTGTAGAGGTAGTTATCGCTATCCCTGCCGGCACGTATGGCGCAGGTTTCAAGGTTAATATCGTCGATGCTAATGGCGCAACAATGGAGAAGACCGCCTACACCGCATCGGGTATCACCGTTCCTGCCGGTATGTTGCTCAATATGCCTAAAATCCAATACTATGGCAACGTACAGGAGGGTATCGTAATCACCACTGCTACGCAGTTGCAGAACTTCCTCACTGCTGTCGAGGCAGGTGACTACTCTGCTTACACTCGTGCCAATGGCGAGGTTATCCTCGGCTCGGACATCGACCTTTCGGGCGTAACTCTCACCCCTCCAACTGCCGATTTCGCAGGCGTATTCAACGGTCAGGGCTATGCTTTGAAGAACTGGGAGACCTCCGAGGGCTTGTTCACAAGCAATAGCGGTACTATCAAGAACATCGTTATCGATGAGTCTTGCTCGCTCAACTTGCCTATTATCTCTGAGGCTTCGATTATCGGCTTTATCGTCGATTCGAACACCGGTTTGGTTTCGGGTATCACCAACAACGCAGCATTTACTCTCAACCACGAGGCAGACCTTGCTGTTCAGTATAAGGCTGCGCCTATCGTAGGTTACTCGTCGGGCAGTGGTAAGATTTCGAACTGCGTTAATAATGGTGACCTCACTATCTCCATCAGCACTATTTCTGCCGGCTCGAACTACTTCGGTGGTATCGTAGCAAATACCTCGATGGGTGCTGCGGCTAACATTGCTGTCGAGAACTGTGTAAACAACGGTAATATCACTGTCGATATCCCTGGTACGAACAAGAACCTCTACCTCGGTGGTGTCATTGGTGCAGGTAACAGCAAGGGTGTTATCAACCACTGCGTCAACACAGGTAGCGTATCCTACAACTTCCCTGTTGGTAACTCGGGTGCTTACCCTAATATGGGTGGTATTGTTGGTTATACCGCTTGTACGATGAACTACTGTAAGAACTATGGCGACATCACCTTCATTTCGGAGTCAGAGCAGGTAACCCGTCCGGCTATTGCAGGTGTGGCAGGTTATGTATCGAAAGATGTTGCATATTGCGAGAACCACGGTGCAATCAGCGTTACCGGTTACAAATTCGGCAAGGCCGCGTCGGCAACCAGCGGTGGTGTTGGTGGCGAGCAGTGGCCAGCTGTTGGTGGTTGCTTCGGTTGCGTTGGTAGCGTAGCAAGCAACGGTCGCGCAAATACCGACCACTGTATCAATACCGGTTCGGTAACCGTATATGCTCCTTACACTTCGTGCCGTGCCGGCGTCGGTGGTGTCGTTGGTGAGCCTTGCGGCGCTCTTACAAACTGCTCGAACAGCGGTGATATCGAGGTTACCTATGGTGCGCAGGCCTATATTGGTGGTGTCGCAGGTTTCATCTACAATATCGCTGACCGCACGGCCGAGAACTTGGAGAACACCGGTAATATCCTCTTCCACCGTGGTTCGTACCACGACGATAGCACTATCAGCGGAGCTGCTTACAACTATATTGGTGGTGTCATTGGTTCGTTCAACTCCTACACCAACTATACAGCAAACAACCTCGTAAACCATGGTGAGGTTAAGTCGGATGCAAACCTCCCTGTACTCATCGGTGGTGTATATGGTACTATGCGTGGTGTCAATACCAACTGCTACAACTATGGTAACGTTATCTCGGAGAACAACTTGGGCGTTAAGGTATGCAGCGTAGCAGGTTTCGCAGGTTTCGGTGGCGGTAGCGCACAGAACTGCGGCGTTGAGTGCGACATCGAGGTTATCAGCCCAGAGGAGTCGGTTAGTGTAACTCCATTCGTAGGTGTCTGTGGTAACACCGAGGCTCTCAACAAGGCCGTTACTATCAACGTAAACATCACTTCGGAGACGGAGCAGATGGCAGTATTGGTTGGTGCACAGAGCAATAACCAGAAGACTCTCACCCTCGGTACCGAGGAGGAGCCTATCGTTATCAAGAACCTCACATTCAACGGCGACCCTGTTACTGCCGACAATATCGGTACACAGTACCCTATCGCTACGTACACCGAGGAGGCAAACATTGCTAACTTGCTCTACACTATCGGTTCGACCATCGTTTTTGAGTAATCGAGTCGAGTGACAATAATCGAGAGGAGTACCGAGAGGTGCTCCTCTTTTTTTTCGGGGGTTAGGGTCGTTAGGCTCGCACTACCTCCCGCGGTTGATTAGAAAGAGGCGAATACAAGGCTTGGGAGGTAAGGCGAAGCAGGAGCATACTTGGCGTATGTGACTGTTTCGACTTGCCGACCGTAACGAAGTAGTCGCCCTTTATAATCGACCGCCCGCCTTATAAAATCAATTTTTCTACGGTAGCACCGACAAAAGAGATAAGGTCCTGCGGCGATATGCGCAACTGCAAACCGCGCACACCTGCGCTGATAAAGATATGGTCGAATTGGAGGGCGGAGGAGTCGATAAAGGTTGGGAAGCGACGTTTCATCGCTATCGGGGTGCAGCCTCCACGGATATAGCCTGTTGTCGGCAGAAGTTCCTTCATAGGTATCATCTCGGCACTCTTGTTGCCCGATATGCGGGCGGCCTGCTTCAAATCGACCTCCTTGTCGCCAGGCACAACGCAGACAAAGTGGCCGTTGCGGTCGCCACGAAGCACCAGCGTCTTAAAGACCTGCTCGATTGGCTCGCCGAGGCACTCGGCAACGTGGGTCGCAGCGAGGTTCGACTCATCGACCTCGTAGGGGACAAGTTCGTAGGCGATACCTGCGCGGTCGAGCAGTCGGGCGGCATTGGTCTTTTCAATCTTCTTGGCCATAGAGCGTTAGTTTGCGTATCGGAATATATCGCACACCTCGGTCGAGATTTCGCCAAGATGGCCACTTTTAGCATTTACGGCCGACTGCACCTTGACAAAGTCGATGGTCGGCAACTCGACCGACTCGCCATTGGCATCGACAGCCATCGCTATATCGAAGCAATTAACCGTCTTGCGCTCCGCGAGCCAATCGTGGGCGCTGTAATTATCGGCATAGCCCCACTCGTAGGCAGGAGCAACCCAAGTGGTCGAGTTCTGGTAGTTGCGCTCCGCAAGGCGCGTACCCGACAAGGTGTAGGACTCGGCATCGACCCACAGCGGATAGTAGGTCGGTTGCTTATGCTGGGTCGGGAGATAGTCGATTTGCCCCTCTGCGCCCTCGCTATCGCGCCACGCAACAGGCCGAGAGTCGGCCGTCGGGCGGAAATAGGTCACCGAATAGTTGGAGAGGGTGGTCGCTGCGCCCGTCTCGCTACCCGCGAGTTCGTACCACACATCATCGGCCAGAGAGTTGGTGTTGGCATCGCACATAACCCACACGATGCCTGGCTCCGACGAGGTTGTGAAGGCGTTGCCCTGAATAGCAAAGTCGTAGCCGCCAAGATTGGTTATCGGCTCGGCAAATCGAAAGACTATATAGCCACCAAAGCCGCCGAGCGAGACATATTGGCGACGCGCAAGACGACTCTCGGCATAGTCGATAGCCTCGGCCATTGTTCTCGCCTCGAAGCCCTCGTTGATAAACTGACCCGGGGCGGGCATATACTCCACGACACGGTAGTCGCTCTCGCCACCCGCAGGCTCCTCGCCACGATACTCGCTATCGTAGTTACACGACACCGCACCAAAGAGCAGGGATAATATCAACAACACTCTGCGCATCGACCCACTATTTTACGAACGAAAGTGCAGCCCAGCCATCAATTCGGCGCGACTGGTTTAGGCGCAGGCCATAGCCCTCGGCCGCGCGACACATCGCCTCGACATCGGCTTCGAGGAAGCCACTCACGAACAACTCGCCACCCTCGGCAAGCAGTGCAACATACGCAGCCATATCACCAAGCAGGATATTGCGGTTGATATTGGCCAGGATAAAGTCGTAGCGACGGCCCGCAACACGGCTCACATCGCCAAGCATCGGGCAGATACGCTCCGCAACGCCATTGGTCGCGATATTCTCGCAACAATTTTCGTAGGCGAAGTCGTCGATATCGACCGCATCGACAGCCTCGGCACCACGCTGACAGGCGGCGATAGCCAGCACACCCGTACCGCAGCCCATATCCAGACCGCGACGCGACACAAAGTCGGAGCGAAGAATCATCTCGACCATCATCTTGGTCGTCGCGTGGTGGCCCGTACCGAACGACATCTTCGGCATAATCACTATCTCGAACTCGGCCGAGGGGTTCGGCTCGTGGAACGGAGCGCGAATCAACACGCGACCCTCGACATCGACAGGCTCGAAATTGCTCTCCCACAGCGCATTCCAATTCTGCGCCTCAATCTGAACGTAGCGGCTCTGCTCGACGCCATAGCGCTCCAACACAGCATCGGCCTCCTCCTTGCAATCGACCAAAGCCGACTGCGGAATATAGGCCTTCAACGCGCCACGCTCCGCAACAAAACTCTCGAAGGGCAGTTCCGACAACTCGGCCGTCAAAATCTCGGCCATTTCGGGGTCAGCAACCGAAATATTCAATTCGATATAGTTCATATTATGTAAAATTTTGTATCTTCGCTACTGCAAATGTAACGATAAAATGGCAGATAACAGCGAAAAGTGGCACAAAACTGTACAAGCCTACAAAACATACATACGTTTAGAGAAAAAACTCTCCGAAAATAGCGTCGAGGCATACGTTCGCGACCTGCAAAAGTTCGAGGGTTTTGTGCTGCGTATGTACGATGTTCCGCCAGCCGAGGTCGAGACCTTTATGATTGAGCGCTTCTTCGTGCATCTCTTCAACCAACGAAGCAAGCAGACCTCGCAAGCCCGCGAATTGAGCAGCATAAAGGGCTTCTATAACTACCTGCTCCTCAACGACAAAATCGAGTCGTCGCCTGCCGAATTTATCATCTCGCCCAAAATCGGCCGACAACTGCCCGACATACTCTCGGTCGAGGAGATCGACCGCCTCATCACCTCCATCGAGTCTCGCACGGTCAAGGGTCGTCGCAATCGGGCGATAATCGAACTGCTCTACTCGTGCGGACTACGCGTGTCGGAGGTCACTTCGTTGCAGCTCGGCGACCTCTTCTTCGGCGAGGGCTATATCCGCGTAATGGGCAAGGGCGACAAGCAACGACTTGTTCCCATCAGCGACATCGCACGCGAGCGAGTGATGCTCTATCTCGATGACCGCCACCTGCTCGTGCGCTCCGCAACCGACAAAAAGACCCTCTTTTTGAGTAATCGAGGCGATGCGCTTTCGCGAATTATGGTCTTTACAATCATTCGCAAGGCGGCACAAGCGGCAGGAATCGACAAGGTGATAAGCCCTCACACGTTGCGACACTCGTTCGCAACGCATCTGCTGATGGGTGGCGCAAGTATCCGCCAAGTGCAAGATATGTTGGGCCACGCAAACATTGTCACAACCGAAATCTATACCCACCTCGACGATAAACGACTGCGCAGCACGGTCGAGAAACTATCACTCTAACGATGAAAAGTTACAAGGCGCGAGGCATAGTCCTCCACACCATAAAATATGGCGAGTCGTCGATGGTCGTGCAGATGCTCACCGACCGCTTCGGCCGCCAAAGTTATATGATTCAGGGTGTGCGCTCGACTCGTGGCCGAGGCTCGAAGTTGGCAATGTTTCAGCCGATGTTTGCCCTCGAATTTGAGGGGCTGACCTCGTCGAAGATGGAGTTGCACCGTATGCGAGAGGTGCGCAACGGCATTGTGCTGACGACTATGCCCTACGACATTCGCAAATCGACCATCGCGCTCTTTATGGCCGAGGTGCTCTACCGTCTTATTGGCGAGAGCGAGGCCAACGACGCTCTGTTCAACTTTGCGTGGGCTTCGGTCGAGGCTCTCGATGCCATCGAGGGTGGTGTTGCCAACTTCCACCTATGGTTTCTGGCCAACATAAGCCGCTACCTCGGTTTTGCTCCCGGCAACGACTACATCGAAGGGGCTTGGTTTGATATGCGCGAAGGAGTCTTTACCCCGATAATGCCGCTCCACGACAACGCGATGAACCCCGAACAAGCACGACTGCTACACGATATGACAGAGTGCGATATTCGCGACCTCGACGAGATTGGCCTCAATCGCAATCAGCGCGTCGAACTACTCTCGGCACTTGTCGATTACTACTCTATTCACCTCGATTCGATACGACGGGTACAGTCGCTCAATATACTCCGCGAGGTGTTTTAACCAACAAAAAAATAGGACCGAAAGTCCTATTTTTTATTAAATGCGTTCATCGTACGCTCCATACCCACCGCGACAAACGAAAGTATCGCATCGCCAAAGAGTTTCAACCGTTCGGGCATCTTCTCACGCTCCTCGGCCGAGAACTCGCCCAAGACATAATCGACCTGATGGCCTCGTGCGAAATCGCCCCCGATACCAAAACGGATACGGGCATAGTCCTCACTGCCAAGCATCTCGGCAATATTTTTCAGACCATTGTGGCCTCCCGCACTACCCTTCGAGCGCATACGCAACTCGCCAAACGGCAACGCAATATCATCGACCACGACCAACAGATTGGCTCGGTCGATTTTCAACTCCTGCAACCAATATCGCACCGCCTTGCCCGACAGATTCATATAGGTCGAAGGTTTGAGCAACGTCACAACGTGGCCTCGGTGGCGCAACGTCGCCGTAGCACCATAGCGGCCCGACAAAAAAGAGGTGTTGGACGCCGAAGCAAGGGCGTCCAACACTTTGAAACCAATGTTGTGTCGGGTGTCGGCGTACTCGGCGCCAATATTACCCAGACCAACAACAAGATATTTCATCTCTCGATGGCTTTATGATTACTGTGCGTTAGCAGCACCGCGCGAAGCACGGGTTACACGAACAGCACATACAGCCTGGGTTGCAGGCGATACGAACTGCAAGCCCTCGAAGTTGAGGTCACCAACGAAGATGGTCTGACCAACTTTGAGTGGAGTTACATCAACTACCAACTCGTCAGGCAAGTTCTCCAACATACCCTTAACAACGAGCTTACGAGCCGACAAAGCCAACTTACCACCAATCTTAACACCCTCGGCGTTACCGGTCAAACGTACCGGAATAGCAATCGAAACAGGCTTACCCTCCTGAACACGATAGAAGTCGATGTGGAGAATCTGCTCGCGGATTGGGTGGAACTGAACGTCACGCAAAACGGCCTTCTCTACCTTACCGTCGATTTCGAGCTCAACGATGAACGAGTTAGGGGTGTAGATAAGCGGCTTAACAGCCTTCTCGTTAATCGAGAATGCTACGTTCTCGCCACCACCATACAATACGCAAGGAATCATACCCTCGCGGCGAACTGCTTTGGTCGCCTTCTTGCCATAATCGGCACGGCCTACGGCCTGAATAGAAAGAGTTTTCATCTTTTTGAAAAATTTAATAGTGTTACCTGCGGCGGCACTCAGTCCGTACCCGAAGTACGACCCCCATAACCGCCTGATTTCGGCTGCAAATATAGTAAAAATATTTTACTCACAGCCATTTATCGGATTTTTTTGTGGTGCATCGCAAAAGAAGAGACCTCACTCCGCACAAAAGAAGAGACCAAAGACCCCACCCCAAAAATTGGAATTTAAGCAGATGAGAGCAAGGCTTGCGAAAAATCCCCAATTTCTTGTCGGAAGTCGTAAGATGTGGTGCATCACAAAAGAAGAGACCTCACTCCGCACAAAAGAAGA
>JAGBWT010000035.1 GCA_017629615.1 Alistipes sp.
TGATTGCGGCTTGTATTCTCCACGATACTTGTAAGTATGGTATGTATGAGTATGACAAGAGCGAATAAAAGAACCATGCCGCAAATGCCGCAAACCGCTTTGCTGAGTGGTGCTATGAGGAAGAATACCACCCCCATTATCTGCTCTTACAGGCTATGCGTTCCCACATGGGTCAGTGGTCTACCGACCGAGAGGACAGACCTTTCACCAGCGTGGACAGATGCGTTCACATGGCGGACTACATGGCAAGCCGTTCTTTTATCGACATTCCCAGTATCACCGAGGAATGGGAAAAGGTTGCCTGCGAGTGGGCGGCTGAACACAAGGAACTCCCCTTTTAAGGGAGTTCCGCACCCCCCCAAAAAAACAGGCCCCCGTTCGGAGGCCTATTCTATTTGGTGCTAACCCTGTGGGTTATCGCATTGTGACGGTGCTGCTGCCGACCATATTGCCGTCGGTATAGACTGCAATCTTATAGTCGCCGGCAACAAATCCGCTACCCTCGTAGTAGATACTTACATCGACGTCCTCGTTCTGATAATCGACCTCGCGGGCTGCCGAATAGACCTTCTTGTCGCCCTGATAGTCGAAACTGCGGATAGGCTCCGATGCGAGTGGGTAGCCGTCAGGCGTGATAATCACCACATAGACCATACGGTTGCCAGGGTTGGCGAGTTCGTTGGCCGAGAGGGTCAAATCGACGCGCAATTTGTAGGCGCGGCTGATGCGCGACACAACCTTATCCTTCGCATTGAGGCAGACCATCGCAATATCGCGGGCGCGAAGCACTGCACCCTGCTGTACGCGGTTTTCGAGTTCGGTTGCACGCTCCTCGGCCACATCGGCACGCAGGTTGGCGGTCGAAATCTCCTTGCGCAGCGAGACATTCTCGCCGATAACCTTCTTGTTGATGGTATTGAGCGAGTCGATTTGGCGCAGGTAGGTCTTCATCACCGCACGCAGTGTACCGACCTCCTTCTGATAGGCTTTGAGCTTATTGTAGTTGAAACGACGCTCACGTTTGAGTTGCTCGACCATCTCCGACGCCTTGGCCAACTGTGCAGCGATGGTATCGTTCTGATACTTCAAGTCGTCGTACTCGTCGATGAGTTGTGTGAGGTCGCTCTGAATCGAGTCGCGGTCGATTTTCAGCAACTCATAGTCGGCCTGCTGTTGGCGGTTGAGGTTGAAGTAGAGGACCGACACGCCTGCCAAAATCAGGGCCAAAACTACGATTACGACACGGTAGCCGCGAATCGACTTCTTGGCCGTATCGTCGGCCGACGGCTCATAGTCGTAGTCGTCGTAACGCTCATTATCGTTGGGAGCAGGGGTATAAATCGGCTCCCTCTTTTCCTGTTCAAACTGGTTATTTTCCATAGTTATAGTGTGTTTGCACCGACAAAGGTATTAAATTTTTGCATTATACAACTCTCGGTGGTGGTTTTACATCATTTTACACGGCAGTCGAGCGGATATTTCAGCCCTCGGAGCGAGGTTATGTATGCCCTCACGCTACCCACCTTGATTGGCGACGAGAGCATCAGCGGCACACGGTTGCGGTCGTCGCTAATCCACATAAAGAACTCGACGCCATCGACCAACGAGAAGCTCTCGCTTGTGCCTATCGTGCAGGCGAGTTTGATGGTGCGGAAGCGACCCATCTGCGGAACTTTGCAAATTTCGCGCCCGACCATTCTGATTTTCAGCACGCGGATAGTATCCTCCAAGACCATCTCCAAGTCGTAGCGTTTGCCGACCTGCAACGTGTCGGTATCGACCGCGCGCATATTGAAGTAGAGCGAAACAGGGTCCATACTGCGTGGCGTGAGGCTCATCGTACGGGTGCGCGGTGTGCGACCTCGGCTCTGCGCCCAGGTGTCGATACTCATAGCCGACCAATCGTAGCGGTAGTGGCTGCGGAAGGTGTAGTCGCCCTCGTGGAGGTTGCTCTCGAAGCGCTGGGTGCGAAGCGTTGCGGTATCGACCAGAATATCGTAGCGGTCGTCGAGGTTGAAGAACCAGCGATAGGCAGGCAAGGTCTTGGCGTGGCCCGTAACCCGATAGACCCCCTTCGAGGCGAGCGTGTCGAGCGACGTCGAGATAACGACCGACCCCACCTCCGTATTTGGGAACATCTTGGCGATATAGCCCACACGATACTCCAAGCGCTCGCCCACCGAGTAGAGTTGGGCCGAGACCGAGAGTGTCGCAACGAGCAACACGAGGGTCGATACGATATGTCGGATTTTACACATTCTGCTATTAAAACGCGTTTCTCGCTACTTCTATTGTATGGCGCACTACGAAATCATCGAGAAGTCCTCACGCCGCTCGGTCGAGTAGCGGGCCTTCAACTCGCGCAGTGGGCGGTGTCGCTCGTCGTCGAGTGCAGGGTCGGCCGCGAGGATTGCCATCGCAGCGCTCTGGGCGGTCTGCAATATGGCGTTATCGAGTGCAGGGTTGGCAATTTTGAGTTCGATGGCCGAGCCGCTCTGCAACGTACCGTTGATGTCGCCCGCACCGCGCAGACGCAGGTCGAGTTCGGCAAGGCGGAAGCCGTCGGTCGTCTCGCACATAGCCTCCAAGCGGGTGCGCGAATCCTTCGACAACTCCTCGTCCGACATCAGGATACAGTACGACTGCTCGCCACCACGACCCACACGGCCACGCAACTGGTGCAACTGCGAAAGGCCAAATCGCTCGGCCGACTCGATGACCATAACCGTTGCGTTCGGAACATCGACACCCACCTCGATAACCGACGTTGCGACCAAAATATCGGCCTCGCCATCTTTGAATTGGCGCATCGACTCCTCCTTGTCGGCAGGCTTCATCTTGCCGTGACAGGCCGAGACGCGGAACTCCGGCAGTGGGAAGTCGCGCACGATAGCCTCGAAGCCCTCTTCGAGATTCATATAGTCGGCCTTCTCCGACCCCTTGATAAGCGGATAGACGACATAGACCTGACGACCTGCACGAATCTGCTCGCGCATAAAGCCAAAGAGGCGCAGACGGGCCGAATCGTTGTAGTGCAACGTACGTATCGGACGGCGACCCGGTGGCAACTCGTCGATAACCGAGACGTCGAGGTCGCCATAGATGGTCATAGCCAACGTGCGCGGTATCGGCGTTGCGGTCATAACGAGTATGTGGGGCGGTTGTTGGTTTTTGGTCCAGAGTCGGGCGCGTTGCTCGACACCGAAGCGGTGTTGCTCGTCGATGACGACAAAGCCGAGGTTCGAGAAGCGAACCCTCTCCTCCAAGAGTGCGTGGGTACCGACAAGGATATTGGTGCGACCCTCCTCCAATGCGGCAAGCACCTCGCGTCGCTCCTTCGCTCGCGAAGTTCCGGTCAGCACATCGACCCTCAAACCCATACCCTCGACCATACGCTGTATGGTGGCATAGTGCTGTCGGGCGAGAATTTCGGTCGGTGCCATCATACAGGCCTGGTAGCCGTTATCGATAGCCAGCAACATCGACATAAGCGCGACGACCGTCTTGCCACTACCCACATCGCCCTGCAAGAGGCGGTTCATCTGACAGCCCGAGACCGTATCGTTGCGAATCTCCTTGATAACCCTCTTCTGCGCACCCGTCAGCGGAAACGGCAGGCGCGAGTGGTAGAAGGTGTTGAAGGCATCGCCCACACGCGAAAACAGGAAGCCGGCCCTTGCTCCGACACGCGCCGCACGCAGACTCTGTATGTTGAGTTGTATGCCGAACAGTTCGTCGAATTTCAGGCGGTATTGTGCTTGGCGCAATCGCTCACTCGACTGCGGAAAGTGGATATTGTAGAGCGCCTCTTCGAGTGGTATGAGGCCGTAGCGCGTACGCAGATAGTCGGGCATATAGTCCTCGATACGCCCCTGCACGCTACCCCACAGATTGCAGATGATGTTGTAGAGCCCCTTTGTGCCGAGTGCGGTCGAGAGTCGCTCGGTGGTCGAGTAGATGCCCTGCATACCGCTATTTGTCTTGCGCGAGAGGGCCTTCTCGACAACCTCGACCTCGGGGTGGACAATCGACAACTCGCCACGGAAGAAGTTGGGACGGCCGAAGATGATATACTCGCGCCCCACCTCCAAGCGGTTTTCGACCCACTTTATACCCTTGAACCAGATAAGTTCGGCCGAGCCGCTACCGTCGCTCACAAAGACCGAGAAACGGCTCTTGCGACCCTCGCCAACGCTCTTCTTGCCGACAATCTTGGCGCGAATCTGAACGTAGGCAGCCGAGGTCGAGTCGCCTATCTCGTCGATGCGAAATATGCGCGTGCGGTCGATATATCGGAACGGAAAGTGGTAGAGCATATCGCGCAATGTGCGTATGCCGAGTTCGCGTTCGAGCAACGAAGCACGCACCTCTCCGACCCCCGATACATACATTATCGAGTTATCCAACGGGCTTTTCATATCGCAAATTTAAGAAAATAACGTAAATATCGGTACGAAGTTTCAATATTCTTCCTATTTTTGTAATGAGAAAACAGTGTCAGTTATGAATATTACCACCTTTACCCGTCGTCAAACGCTCCCCGTACGCATCGGAGGAGTCGTAATCGGTGGCGACAACGCGATTGCTGTGCAGTCGATGACCAACACCGCAACGGCCGACATCGAAGCCTCGGTCGAGCAGATTGAGCGCATTGCCGATGCAGGTGCGCCGATAGTCCGCCTCACGGCACAAGGAAAGCGCGAGGGCGAGGCCTTTGGAGCAATCGTGGAGCGACTGCGTGGCGATGGATACACGACGGCAGTGGTGGCCGATATTCACTTTGTGCCGGAGATAGCATCGATTGCGGCCGACGCGGTCGATAAGGTGCGCATCAACCCCGGCAACTACCGCACCGATGGTGGCGAGTTGGAGGCCCTTATCGAGAAGTGTCGCAAGCGTGGCGTGGCGCTGCGCATAGGCGTCAATCACGGCTCGTTGGCCCGCCACATAGTCGCTTCGCACGGCGATACCCCTGCCGGTATGGTCGAGTCGGCTATGGAGTTTTTGCGAATCTGCGTGCGCGAGAATTTCGACCAGGTCGTAGTCTCGATGAAGTCGAGCAATACGCGCGTAATGGTCCACGCCTACCGTCTGCTGGTCGAGGCTATGGAGCGTGAGTCGATGTCGTTCCCTATCCACTTGGGCGTTACCGAGGCGGGCAACGGTATCGAGGGTCGCATAAAGAGTGCCGTCGGCATTGGCGCACTGCTGGCCGATGGTGTGGGCGACACAATCCGCGTCTCGCTGACCGAAGCCCCCGAGAACGAGATACCCGTTGCACGTATGTTGGTCGAACACTTCGCCAAGCGCGAAGGGTCGTTCGAGGTTCTGCACCCCGAGCGTTACTCCCCGACCGAGTATCGTCGTCGCACCTCGGCACCGATTGTGTCGCATAGCGAGATGGGTGACGACTATATCGTACTCGATGCCACAACCTCGAACCCGACAGCCGAGTGGCGTGCCGCAATCCTCAACCGCGACGATGCAACGCCTGTCGTTATCCGCCGCCACTACGAGGGGTCGAAGGAGGAGGTTGCACTACGTGCTGCGGCCGATATGGGTCAGCTCCTGCTCGACGGCCTGGCCGATGGAGTGTGGATTGATGCTCCGCAGATTTCGGAGGAGGAGTTGCACGAGGTCGAGCTGATGATTTTGCAGGCTTCGCGTGCGCGATTTACCCAAACCGAATATATCGCCTGCCCTTCGTGTGGCCGTACGCTCTACGATATTGAGCGTGCGCTGGCCGAAATCAAGGCCCGCACCTCGCATCTCAAAGGTCTGAAAATCGGCGTTATGGGCTGCATAGTCAATGGCCCGGGCGAGATGGCCGATGCCGACTACGGCTATGTCGGAGCCGCCGCAGGTCGCATATCGCTCTACAAGGGTCGCGAGTGTGTCGAGCGCAACGTACCGCAGGAGGAGGCTCTCGACCGACTTATCGAGTTGATTAAGGCCAATGGCGATTGGAGGGAGGCCGAGTAGTATGGGTCGTCTGATTCTCCCCTCGGTCTATTGGGGCAACATCGAATATTTTGCCCGCCTCGTGGCGGCCGAGGAGGCCGTCATCGACCTCGGCGAACACTACATAAAGCGCTCGGAACGCAACCGCACCGCGATAATGACCGCCAACGGAGTGATGTCGCTCTCGGTGCCTCTCGTGCGTGCCAACCGCCCTCAAACCCCCGTCACCGACCTGCGCATCGACTACTCGACACGCTGGCAACATCGCCACTGGACGGCCATCGTCTCGGCCTATCGCTCGTCGCCCTACTTCGAGATGGTTGCCGACCGCATCGAACGCCTCTACACAGAGCGCACCGAGGGGCTTGTAGAGTATAATTGTGCTATTTTCGAGGCCGTATGCTCACTCGCCAAACTGCGCGTCGCGCCACGTTTCTCGCAGGAGTATATCCACGCCTCGGCGGGCGACATCGACCTGCGACCAAAGCATCGCCCTTGCAGCATCGTCACGCCACCCTACTTCCAACTCTTTTCGGACCGTATGCCCTTCGAGCCAAACCTCTCGATTCTCGACCTCTTGATGTGCGACCTGACCGGCACAGCAAGCTACCTGCGAGGAATTTAGCAGATGGCCGGGGAGGCTGGGTTTGGCTGGGTTTGGCTGGGTAGAATGGGTTTTGCTGGGTAGGCTGGAATTTTAGTGTCGTTAGGGGCGTTAGAGGCGTTAGGGTCGTTAGTGTTTCAGGCTACTCAATCTACCCATCGCCCCTAACAAAAAAATCCCTACACCTTTCGGTATAGGGATACGGTAGCAGATTCCGCACTCGGAGCTTCGCGACAAAGTCCCCCTCACAGGAGGGGGATTTAGGGGGTGGGTAACACACTCCTCGGCTACGGAATCAATCCGCAGAGGTATCGGAGCGTCGTGACAAAA
>JAGBWT010000036.1 GCA_017629615.1 Alistipes sp.
GCATTGGCTGCCGCCTATAAGGAGGAGTTTTTGCTATCGACAGGTCTCTCCATCAAGCGCGAGAGCGATGGTCGCATCTACGACCGTTTTCGCGAGCGAGTGATGTTCCCCGTTCACAACATCTCGGGTCGCATAGTGGCCTTTGGTGGCCGAACCCTGCGTACCGACAAAAGCGTTGCGAAGTATCAAAACTCGCCCGAGAGTGAGATTTACAGCAAAAAGAACGAACTCTACGGACTCTATTTTGCCAAGAAAGCCATTCAACAGCTCGACTTTGCGATTATGGTCGAGGGTTATACCGATGTTATCTCGATGCATCAGTCGGGTGTCGAAAATGTCGTTTCGTCGTCGGGCACATCGCTCACCGTTGAGCAGATTCGACTATTGAAACGATTTACACGCAACGTAACAATCATCTACGATGGCGACTCGGCCGGTATCCACGCATCGTTACGAGGTATCGACCTTGTATTGCACGAGGGTATGAATGTCCGCATCGTCCTACTCCCCGAAGAGGACGACCCGGATTCGTTTGCTCGCACACACAGCGCCTCGGAGGTTCAGGCCTACATAACCGAAAACCAGGAGAATTTCATCACCTTCAAAGCAAAACTATTGCTTCGCGATGCCGCCAACGACCCTATCAAACGGGCCAATGTCATCAGCGATATGGTGCAGTCGATTGTGCAAATTCCTGACAATATCCAGCGTGCGATGTTTGTCAAGGAGTGTGCAAAGTTGATGGAGATTGACGAGAACATCTTGCTGGAAGAGGTTGCTCGAAAGCGTGTTATGTCGTTTGGCGATAAAGAGGCAAACGACTTCATCAGGCGTCAGCAACAACTCGGACGGCAAGAGCGCGAGCAGTTCGCTCAATCGGGTTTGGTTGCTCCTCAAAACGATGGTCCGATGTTGGGCGATTTGCAGATTGGCAGTAGTTTGGAGAGCATCGAGAGCGAGTTGATGATATACCTGCTCAAATATGGAGAGTGCAACTACGAGGTCAAAGAGGGTCGCAAGATGATTTCGCTCAATGTAGCAAACGAGATTATTCGTGAATTGGAGGTTGACGACCTTCGCTTCTCCGAAGAGCGATACAACCAACTGCTCGACATCTGCCGTCAAGGTGTTAATAGTGGCCACTACCCTTCTCATACGGAGTTGGTAAATCACCCAGACCCCGAGATTTGCAACATTGTGGTAGACCTGCTCACCAAACACGACAACTACATCGAGAGCGCCTTATGGACACAGAAAGAGGTTCACATATCCTCCGACGAGGAGATTCTCGCCACCGGTATTCCGAAGGCTTTGGGTTTGTTTAAGTTGAAGACCATATCAAACCGCATTATGCAACTGCAAGCCCAGCTTCAAGATTCGACGCTTGACGATGACAAATTGAGCGAGATTGTATTACAGCTATCAAAGCTCAACCAGATTAAGGTTGTAATCTCAAAGCATCTGCAACGCACCATCATCTAACTCTGTTTATACACCCCAAAAAGGGGTGGTCGGGGAGTGCGCGTATCGCTACGCACACGGTGTGCAAACAGAAAATAAACAGAAAGATGTGTAAAAACGTATAAAGATAAAAGAATCAGTTATCTTAACCGACCACCCTTCGTGCCTAAATGTGGCAACAATCGTGCCGAATAGAGCATCGAAGGGCAGAGGTTTGGCTACGCCCTTGCTTTTTACGGGCAATATTACTACCTTTGTTCTATGGATTTCAAACTTGTATCGGAATATAAGCCAACAGGCGACCAGCCACAAGCAATCGCATCACTCGTCAAATCGTTACGACGCGGGTGCGAGGGCAATGTTTTGCAGGGCGTAACAGGCTCGGGCAAGACCTTCACGATAGCCAACGTTATCGCCGACCTAAATGTTCCGACTCTGGTTTTAAGCCACAACAAGACCCTTGCAGCCCAACTCTACGGAGAGTTCAAGAACTTCTTTCCCGACAATGCTGTCGAGTATTTCGTATCGTATTACGACTACTATCAGCCCGAGGCATACCTCCCCGCGAGCGATACATATATAGAAAAAGACCTCTCGATTAACGACGAAATAGAGAAGATGCGTTTGAGTGCAACCTCTACCCTTCTCTCGGGACGTCGCGACGTAATTGTCGTTTCGAGCGTTTCGTGTCTATACGGCATAGGTAACCCAAACGACTTTCACGCCACATCTATCTCGCTCGAAGTTGGTGATACACTACCAATCAAGCACCTTGTATATAGGCTTGTCGAGGCGCTTTACACCCGCACCGAGCGAGAATTGACACCGGCAACATTCCGCGTCAATGGCGAGACCATCGATATAATGACCGCCATCGGCAACAACTGTTACCGCATAATATTCTTCGACAACGAAATTGAGGCTATCCAAACCATAGACCCCGTATCAGGGCACAGAATAGAGAGTGTCGATAAGGCTCTCATATTCCCCGCCAACCTATTTGTGACAACCAAAGAGCGCATAGCCAAAGCGGTAGACCAAATATACATCGACCTCGGAAAACAAATCGAATTTTTCGAGAAAGAGGGTCGCGATGTCGAGGCCAAGCGCATCAAGCAACGTGTCGAGTACGATTTGGAGATGATAAAGGAGTTGGGCTATTGTCCAGGCATCGAGAACTATTCGCGCTATTTCGACGGACGCTCCCCGGGTACTCGACCATTCTGTCTGCTCGACTATTTTCCAGACGATTTTCTACTCGTCATTGACGAGAGCCACGTCACGATACCGCAGGTGCGTGCTATGTTTGGTGGTGACCAGGCCCGCAAAGAGAACTTGGTTGAGTACGGCTTCCGACTACCTGCTGCTCGCGATAACAGACCTCTTAAATTCAATGAGTTTGAATGTTTGCGTAAGCGTTGTATCTACGTCAGTGCTACGCCAGGCGATTATGAACTATACCGAAGCGACGGCATAGCCATTGAGCAGATTATCCGCCCAACGGGACTCGTAGACCCACCAATGGAGATACGACCTACGACCAACCAAATCGACGACCTCTTGGAGGAGGTTGAGAAGTGTGCCAAGCGCGACGAAAGGGTTATCGTCACGACTATCACCAAGCGTATGGCCGAAGAGTTGTCGAAATTTATGGACCGTGCCGGCGTAAGAAATCGCTACATTCACTCCGATATAGACACGCTCGAACGCGTACAAATCCTCGACGACCTACGCGCCGGATTGTTCGATGTACTGATAGGTGTAAATCTCCTTCGTGAGGGTATCGATATGCCAGACGTTTCGCTCGTCGTTATACTCGACGCCGACAAAGAGGGATTGCTACGCAACGTCCGCGCAATCACACAGATAGCAGGTCGTGCGGCCCGTCACACAAACGGCCGCGTCATAATGTATGCCGAGGAGTGTACCGACAGTATGCGTACAGCCATAGAGGAGAGTAATCGTCGTCGCCTTAAACAGATTAGATTTAACCTCGAAAACGCCATTCTGCCTACGATGGCGAAACGCAGTGGTTCTGGGCGCACTATGGGTCTTTCGTCTGCCGAGGAGGCCAAATACGACCAGGCCGACAACTTCATTATGCGTATGGCTGCCGACATCGAGAAGAGTTATACGGCACGCAACAACGACTACGATGCCCCCATAGCACTCGCAAAGGAGAAGATGGAGGAGGCTGCAAAGAATCTCGACTTCCTCGCTGCGGCACAATACCGCGACCGTATGTATGACCTACAACGGCTCAAAGAGGAGAGTAATAAGGGTTAGGCTTTATCGTCACTATCGCCATCGGCCGATGCAAATGTATAGTAACGGCCAAGCAGATAGCTGTAACAAGCAGTTACGGCCGTGGTAACGATTTTCGACGGTGTTGGCCACAACATCAGGTACTCCACAAGAAGTTTCATCGATATATAGTTGAGCAATATTGCACCTACTACCGTAAGCGCATATCGTGCTAATTGTGGTAGCGACTCAAAGCGAGTAGCACGAAATGCCACGTTACGATTAAGCCAAAAGCCCGTAAAAAATGTTATCGGAAAGACGATTACCAACGAAAAGATATGGGGCGAGACAACGATAAAACCCAAATCAACATTCTGCTTACAGACGACGAAGTTGTAAATCAAGAAGTACCACAGCGCATCGAGCAACATATTCAGCACACCGACTGCACCATAGCGAAACACCTGCAACGACACAATCGGTCGCAACAGAGGCAGGTAGAAAAATTCGACAACCCGAGTTATAAGCCGAGCAACCCCCATTATTATTTATTGGTATAAATCCACACTTCGCGAAAAGCTCTGTCGGAGGATTTCAGCATATCGACCAATGTAATACACTCGCCTCGTGTAGATGTCTCGTAGATAGCCACCATATATCGGCCCTTATAGTCGAAGATTCGGCTATTCAAATCGACATAACGGTCATTGACAATCTGTTGGTAACGCTTTGCGTTCTCCAACTCGGAATAGACGCCATAGACTGCATAACTGCAACCTGCACTCATCGACTCCGCCACCTTATCGGTCACAGCCTCGGCTTGCGGCCCAACCACTTCGGCAACCTCGACAACTTCGGCCGCCACAGGAGCAACATCTTCCTCCGATTTAGGAGCTTCGGCAACCAGCGACGTATTATCAGGCAATGCAACGACTGCCGCACTACCGCGCAACTCGGATTTGCCCATACGCTCGGCAAAGAGATACTCGGAGTAGAGAATATACCCCGCCATACCCAAAGCCGCAACTACACACAACGCGCCAAATAGATAGACACCCCACGGACGGCGCGGACGCAACTTTACGGCAACCTTCGGCATATCGGGATTGAGCGTAGTCATCAGCGACTCTTCGGCCTCGAAACGACGATTTACCACACGGCCAACACCCTCGATTACAAGCACACCGTCTTTATAGGTCTGTTGCAACCACTGCTCATAGATTGCCGCGGCACGAGTCTCATCGACATCGCCTGCTCGCGCTATAAGCTGTTCCAACGACTCCCCTCGGTTCTCTCCCGTAAACGACACCTTTCGATAGGGTGCCGAAAGACTCTTCGAAGACCTGCGCTCGGCCGACACCTGACGAACAATCAACGTACCGACCTGTGGCAGCCAAATGCTATCACCACTACACAATGCGTTATATATTAGGAAATTGACCTGTTGTACCATCACTATTTCTTGTTAAATTTCTTCACTCGCTTTGGCATCTGTACCGAATTAGACGAGTTGGATTGCTGTTCAACAGTCGAAATCTTATCGGTTGGACCCTTGTAGAACGAATAGATGATAGTCGCAATACCGAGACCCACAAACGGAAGACTCAACCATTGTCCCATATTGAGGGTCATATCACTCTCAAATGCCACCTGATTCTCCTTGATAAACTCTATGAAGAATCGCGTCAGGAATATACCTATCATACCCAATCCAAAGAGCAAACCACGACGACGAGGAGCCGACGTATAGCGATAGAGCAAAATCAACACAACGAAGGTTGTCAGATAGCACAACGCCTCGTAGAGCTGTGTTGGGTGCTGAACAGGAATCTCTTCGAGCGACATATTGGGGAAGTTGCGGACAAACTTAAAGCCCCACGGACGGTCGGTCACACAACCTACGATTTCGGAGTTAAAGAGGTTGCCAAAGCGGACTATTGCGCCACTGATAGTTGCGATTATGGCCAAACGGTCAATCATCCAAATCATCGACACCTTATTGCGACGCGAGCAGAGCCAAATTGCCGTTATGATACCTATGGTTGCTCCGTGACTTGCCAAACCTCCGTCACGGAACTCGGTAATCATAGCCCACGGTTTGAGCAGATAGTATTCTGGCTCATAGAATAGACAGTGGCCAATTCGCGCACCGATAATCGTACCTAACGTGATAAACATAAAGGCCGAATCGGAGAGCGATTGAGGCAACTTCTCGTGCTTGCAGAATTGTGAAAAAATCCAACCACCAAGCAACAAAGCCACAGCCCACATCAAACCATAGTATCGAATATCAAACGACCCAAGACTCAACATCACAGGGTCGAAATCCCAAACAATAGCCAACAACCTCATAATATATTATTACTATTCAATCGAAAATAACACTCGGCAATATCCCTTTTAGAGATTAACCTTCTTCAAGGTAAAGGCAAATGTACTACCCTCGCCAAGTTCGCTACGCACCGAAACGTGCTCGCCGTGACCCTCGATGATATGCTTCACGATTGCCAGGCCAAGACCCGTACCGCCCTGCTCACGCGAACGCCCCTTATCGGTACGGTAGAATCGCTCGAACACTCGTGCAATATCGCTCTTGGCGATACCTGTGCCGTTATCTTCAACCTCTACCAAAATCTTCTCGCCGAGGTCGCGACAAGTAATCTTTGTCTGGCCCGACTCCTTACCGTAACGAATTGAGTTGATAACAAGGTTCTCCATAACCTGACCGATATAGAACTTGTCGGCCGAAACCCAGAAACGCGATGGCAAATTACCCGCATCCTTTACGACCAGCGAAATGTTACGTTTCGAGGCCTCCAACTCACACTGCTCGGCTATCTCCTTTGCCAAAGCGACCATATCGAAACTCTCGGCGTGCATCTGGTTCATATCGTTCTCCAATCGAGCGATAGTATCGAGGTCGCGAATGATGTTTATCATACGGTCGACACTCTTCTCTGCTCGTTCGAGATATTTGCGGTTAATCATCTCGTCCTCCAAACCGCCATCAAGCAAGGTCGAGACATAGCCCTGAATATTGAAAATAGGAGTCTTCAACTCGTGGGCAACATTGCCAAGATATTGCTTGCGGAACTTCTCCAAGTCCTTCAATCGAGCAATCTCTTTATCGTTGTCATCGGCCCAAGCACTCAACTCGTCCGAAATATTCTCCACACGCTTATCCTTCAACTCGCCGACAATCTCGCCCGTATGAACATTGCGCGAGAATACGGTCGAATATATCGGGCGAAGTTTGTAGGCTACATATTTAACCATAATCCACAAAGCCAATAGCGATACCAGCACAAACACCGAGAGCGACGCAATTAGGACAACCCACCACTGCGTCCATTCAGGTTTAAGCAACAACATAACGCCGACACCGGCAACACACGTCGCTGCAATTGCTCCAATCAGCCACGACGCACTCTCTTTCGTTTTAATGTATATCATAGCACTTTTAGGTTTATAATTTCTAATTCTTTATTATCAGTTTAGCCTTGACAGCATACATCGCCAATATCATATTACGATATATCTCGACATCGTCATATTGCTCGGGGTCGGCAGCAACCAAACGCAGCACCGCGTTATCGTTGGTACGACGCACCTTGCGCAGCACAACAAAACCACGACCCACAACCACATATTCGTTACCATAGGTCAAGGTCGCAGGGTCTATTCGCGTAAGGAACAATATCGTACCGCTCGGTATCGACGGCGCCATATCGTCACCATAGTAGCATATAGCGAGGTCGGCAGAGTTGATTTGAGGCACAAACATATACGATTCAGGAACAAACTCCTCCACCTCTGTAATCTGCGACAAATCACAGTTGTAGAACGGAACCTGCATATCGGAGACTCCGTCGGAGAACATTGAGCCATATCCCGTAAGCAACCATACCCGATTAACCTCCGGAAATTTAGCCACGATACGGTCCACCAAATTTGCCGATATTCCGTTATTGCCTCGCTTAATTTGATACAACGCTTCACTGCGTGCAAGACCAATATGACGAGCAAACGAATTTACCGTCATACCCGACCGCTCTATCACGAGTCGCAATCTATCCCAGCACAGCAGATTATTTGTCATATAACATTTTTTTTGCATCTTTGCAGTGCGGTTCCGTAGTTCAATGGATAGAATATAAGATTCCGGTTCTTACGATAGCGGTTCGAATCCGCTCGGAATCACAACTTTACAAGGCTGTCAATTTCAAATGGCAGCCTTTTTTCTACCCCTCCATTGCCGAAAACCCAGCAAGAGTGCAACGTTGCCATTGTATTCAAATAGCAAATATACAAAAAATTTTGAAAAACCACACCAATATATAAAGCAAATCGCACCTTACACGATACAATAAAGTTTTATGGCAGAATTTGGAGATAACATTTTGATTTTTGGTTTGCTCCGATTAACTTTGCAATAAATTAGTGAATAATGTCAGTAAGCAGAGATATACGCAACATCGAGAGCGATAGCGAATTTGAAAACCGCATCCGTCCCCAAGAGCTCGACACCTTCTCGGGTCAAGACAAGACCGTCGATAATCTGCGAGTATTTATCAAGGCGGCGCTGATGCGTGGCGACTCGCTCGACCACGTGCTATTGCACGGCCCTCCGGGTCTTGGCAAGACGACTCTTGCCAACATCATCGCCAACGAAATGGGTGCGCAGATGAAAGTTACATCGGGTCCTGTACTCGACAAACCTGGCGACTTGGCGGGATTATTGACCAATTTATCGGCCGGTGACGTTTTGTTTATCGACGAGATACACCGCCTCAGCCCTATCGTTGAGGAGTATCTCTATTCGGCTATGGAGGATTTCAAAATCGACATTGTCCTCGATAAAGGCCCATCGGCTCGCTCGATTCAAATCGAGCTTGCACCATTTACTCTGATTGGTGCTACAACCCGTAGTGGTCTGCTCACTTCGCCACTTCGCGCTCGTTTTGGCATCACCTGCCACCTCGAATACTACGACGCTTCGGTACTCAACCGCATAGTCAAGCGTTCGGCGTCGATTCTCGGCATCTCGATTGACGACGATGCTGCGACCGAACTCGCTCTGCGTTCGCGTGGCACCCCGCGTATCGCAAACGCTCTGCTACGACGTGTGCGCGACTTTGCAATGGTCAAAGGTGAAGGCCATATCGACCTCACAATCACGCGCATAGCACTCGATGCACTCAACATCGACTCGCGCGGTCTCGATAGTATGGACAACAAGATTCTCTCGACGATAATCGCCAAATTCAATGGCGGTCCGGTCGGCCTTAACACCATAGCTACGGCCGTCAGCGAAGAGGCAGGAACTCTCGAAGAGGTCTATGAGCCTTTCCTTATCAAAGAGGGCTTTTTGAAACGCACTCCTCGCGGTCGTGAGGTTACGGAGTTGGCATACCGCCACCTCGGACTTATGCCCGAAGGTCGCGACGGAGAGTTGTTTTAGGGCGATTAAGTGATAAAGAGAAAGCGTGCAAAATGCACGCTTTTTTGTTAGTAACATCACACATCGCTCGGTAAAAGTTGCGCTTTTCAGAGATGCTATTACCGCCCGAGGTTGATTAGAAAGAGGCTATTTCCAGGCTTGGGAGGTAAGGCGAAGCAGGAGCATACTTGGCGTATGTGACTGTTTCGACTTGCCGACCGTAACGAAGAAATAGCCCTTTATAATCGACCTCCTAAAATCGATTTTTACCTTTTGGGTTGCAAGACTATATACGGCACAATCATCTCCTCCATCGATATACCTCCGTGCTGGAATGTATCGCGATAGTAGCGTATGTGACGATTGGCATCGTTGTTATAGACCAAGAAGTCGTGGTTATATGCAAAGATATAGCTCGACGAGAGGTTACCCGATGGCAACTGTATCTCCTCGGGCTTGGTAATCTCAAACACTTCGCGATGGTTGTAGGCCAAATTGCGACCTGTTTTATAACGCAGATTTGCAGATGTTTCACGGTCGCCCTGCACACGGATAGGATTATCGACACGCACAGTACCGTGGTCGGAGGTTATGATGACCGTATGGCCTCGCTCCGACAACATCTTCAACAATGTAAATAGGTCGGAGTGTTCGAACCACGAACGCGTGAGCGAACGGAACGAAGCATCGTCCTCGGTTAGTTGGCGGATTATGTCGGTCTCGGTACGAGCGTGCGACAAAATATCGAGAAAATTATAGATGATAACCGAGAAATCGGCATCGTAGACGTGACGGATATTGTCGATAAGTTTGCGACCTGCATCGGCACGCACAAGCTTATCGAACGACAATTTATAGCGACGACCCGTCTGTTCGAGCAAACGGCGCAGAAAATCCTCCTCGTACTGATTTTTACCACCTTCCTCGTTGTCATTCAACCACTTCGACGGCATCAGCTTGTCGATAGCAAGCGGCATCAAACCTGCAAAAATCGAGTTTCGAGCATACTGCGTAGCCGTCGGCAAGATGGCGCAATAAAAATCATCGACAGCCACATCGAAATAACCTCGCAACATACCGCTAATAACACGCCACTGGTCGTAGCGGAAGTTGTCGATAAGCAGCAGCGTAGTCTTTGGATTGACCTCTACGACAGGGAATATTTTTGAACGCATCAACGTATGCGACATTACCGGACGCTCTTCGTCGCGCTGATTTATCCAATCCTTATAATTGCGACAGACAAAACGGCAGAACTCCTGATTTGCCTCATTTTTTTGGTACTGCAACACCTCTTTGATACTCTCGTCGCTCGACGACGAAAGTTCGATATCCCACGCCACGAGTTTGCGGTAGATATTACCCCACTGCGCAAAGGTCGAAGCGGCTTGAACCATCTGTGTTATACGGCCAAACTCGGAACGATAATCGGCCGTAGTTTGCTCGGTAACAAGTTGTTGCGAGTGAACGTGCTTTTTGATTAACAACAGCATCTGGCTCGGATTGACCGGCTTGATGATATAGTCGGCAATCTTTGAGCCGATAGCCTTATCCATAATATCCTCCTCCTCGCTCTTGGTTACCATAATAACAGGTGTTGTCGGCCGCACATCTTTGATTAGAGGCAACGTTTCGAGACCCGTCATACCCGGCATCATCTCGTCGAGAATAATAACATCGTATGCCGTCTCGGTTGCCATATCTATCGCATCGTAACCATTGTTACAAGTATCGACTTCGTAGCCCTTTGACTGCAATGTAAGGATATGAGGTTTAAGGAGTTCTATCTCGTCATCAACCCAAAGAATCTTTACCATAACTTACTCTTGTTTACTTTTTATCAATTCTTCACGAGCCTTCATAACATCGCAAATCGTCGGATATGTCGATGCCATATTCTCGGCAAGTTGCGTAGCATCACACCACGCAACGCGCTCAATGCCTTCGTCGCTTTGTGGCAGTAGTTCGCACCGTTGGTCGATAGTCAAAGCAAACCATTGTGTCGATTTCAACTCCCACGCTCCATAAACGTTATATGTATGCCAAGTATTGCATAGTTTCTCTACAATTTTTGCGCCCGACACGCCTGTCTCCTCGGCAATCTCGCGCACAGCACACTCATCGGCGCTCTCGCCCCAGTCGATATGGCCCTTCGGCACCACCGATTACTACGACAAGGACGAGATCGAGAACTTCAGAATGGTATACCGTGCTATCCTTCAGCTTTACGTTGGAGGAATTGCGGACAGCACGGAGGTAGACCCCGATAAGCATCTTGCAACGGTCTCACTCACCAAGGCTGACGGCACCGAGACGGTGTTCGACTTCTACGCATACAGCGCTACCCGTTGCTACTACACCATA
>JAGBWT010000037.1 GCA_017629615.1 Alistipes sp.
AAGATGGCTCTGAAAGATGTGGCACGAGTCCAGAAGTTGCCACTCACGGAGTCGGACCGTCTGTGCAAACTTGTACCCGACCGTATTACCGACCCGAAGGATAAGGATAAGCAGCTGAAAATCAATCTTAAAAATGCAATAAATGCCGTTCCCGAATTGCAGCAGGCCGAAAATTCGGACGACCCGATTATGCGCGATACCATAAAGTATGCGCGACAACTCGAAGGCAATGTCCGAGGTACGGGTGTGCACGCCTGCGGAACGATTATCTGTCGCGATGCCATCACCGATTGGGTGCCGGTTTCGACGGCCGATGATAAGGAGACGGGCGAGAAGATTCTCGTAACCCAATACGAGGGCTCGGTTATTGAGGATACGGGACTTATCAAGATGGACTTCCTTGGCTTGAAGAACCTCTCCATTATGAAAGATGCGGTAGAGAATATCAAGCGTATCAAGGGGGTTGAAGTCGATATTGATGCCATTCCGATTGACGATAAAAAGACATACGACCTCTATTGTGCAGGCCATACGCTCGGAACGTTCCAGTTCGAGTCGGACGGTATGCAAAAATATCTGCGCGAGTTGAAGCCTACGGTGTTCGAGGACCTTATTGCGATGAACGCCCTCTACCGTCCCGGCCCAATGGATTATATACCCGACTTTATCGACCGTAAGCACGGCCGTAAGCCTATCGAGTACGATATTCCTATAATGGAGAAGTATTTGAAGGATACCTATGGTATTACGGTCTATCAGGAGCAGGTGATGTTGCTCTCGCGACTGCTCGCCGACTTTACACGAGGTGAGGCCGATACACTGCGTAAGGCTATGGGTAAGAAGATTTTGGCTAAACTGATGGAGTTGAAGCCAAAATTCCTTAAAGGCGGTACGGCAAATGGTCACGATAAGAAGGTCTTGGAGAAGATTTGGGAGGATTGGGTTAAATTTGCCTCCTACGCCTTCAATAAGTCGCACGCAACTTGCTACTCTTGGGTAGCATATCAGACCGCATACCTCAAAGCGAACTATCCGTCGGAGTATATGGCAGCGTTGCTCAGTAGCAACCTTAACGATTTGACGACACTCTCGAAATATATGGAGGAGTGCCGACGAATGGGCATCAAGGTTTTGAGCCCCGACGTCAATGAGTCGATGTTGCGCTTCTCGTCAAATAAGGCGGGCGATATCCGTTTTGGTTTGGCTGCAATCAAGGGGGTCGGTGAGGCTGCAACCAACTCGATTATCCGCGAGCGCGAGAAGAATGGCCCATATACCGATATATACAACTTCTTTGAGCGACTCAACTACTCGGTGGTCAATCGTAAGTGTATTGAAAATATCGCCTATGCGGGCGGTTTGGATAGTATTATCGACTTCTCGAGAAGCAAATTGTTTGGATTTGATTCGCGTGACCAGTCGCAAACTACCCTGCTCGAACAGTTGATGCGTTACGGTCAGGGATATGTTCAGGAGCAGAATAATGCCCAGCAGAGCCTATTTGGTGGCGATATGGGTATGTCGGCAATTCAGCGACCAAGTGTGCCTGTGTGCGATGATTGGAATCGCTTGTATGGCCTAAATAAGGAGCGCGAAGTGATTGGTATGTATCTCTCGTCGCACCCACTCGATGAGTATCGTTTGATTATCGATAAGTTGTGTAATGCGCAGGTGTCGGAACTCGATAAGCTCGAAGAGTTGGCCGGTCGTGAGATTGTTGTTGCGGGCGTAGTCTCGTCGGTTGAGCATCGCACGACGCGTGACGGTAAGCAGACCTTTGGTATTATGACGGTCGAGGATTATGGCGGTAAGCACGACTTTGTCTTCTATCGCAAGGATTATGAGCGTTTCCGCCCGATGATGTACCCCGAGTACTACCTCTTAATACGAGGCTCGGTGCAGGCTTCGACCTTCTATAAGAAGGAGGATGTTAATCGAGAGTCGCCCGTAACGCGTATCTACTACAACATATCGTCGATGGTGCAACTCAATAATGTGGCCGAAGAGTTGAAGGAGATACACTTGACGTTGCCCGTCGAGTCGCTCACCGACGAATTTGTAGAGGAGTTGGTTGAGACGGTGAAACATTCGCGCGGTAAATCAACCTTCCGCCTGACGCTTGTCGAGCCGAAAGAGGGTGTGACGGTTAGTCTTCACGCCAAGAAGCGCAAGGTGCGTCTTTCGGAGCAGATGTGTGAATTTATTAAGAAGCACGGCATCGAGTATTCGTTTGGATAAATTTTATAAACTATTTAATATCAACAGTTATGGCAATTCAAATTACTAATGAGAATTACGAGGCTTTGGTAAATGACGCGAAGCCTTTGGTTATTGATTTTTGGGCAGAGTGGTGCGGTCCGTGCCGTGCTATTGCTCCGCTGGTAGAGAAGGCTGCCGAGGTCTATGCCGACAAGGTAAACATCGGTAAGTGTGACGTTGATAACAACGACGATATTGTTGCTCTGTATCGTGTTCGCAATATCCCTACCCTTATCTTCTTGAAGGGTGGCGAGGTTGTTGATAAGCACGTTGGCGCAATTTCGGAGGGCGATTTGACTGCAAAAATCGAGGCGTTGCTCTAAACTAACCCACGACAATTAGGCAAAACCCCAAGGCTGTGTGTGCGGTCTTGGGGTTTTTGTATGCCTTGTGTTGGGCTATTTCTCGAAGTGCTGATAGTCTTTGATTGTCTTGTAGTCGCCACCCCACTCAAATCCACGAGCAAGAAAAAGTTTGACACACAGGTCGTTGCGGTCGAGTTTGTATGGGAAATTGCGGCTTCTATCGACGTAGGGTTTACCTGCTGCCGGTGCTATGAGTGTGCCACTTTCGCGTACCTTGACGTATGGGTTGTAGAGTGGATTGATATCGATGGCCATTCCTCGGCTGTGGGCCGAAAGGGTGCGACCCGAAGGTATGTGGCGATAGTTGAAAGCCGAAGAGTTGTTGGCTGTCATCGAGCGCTCGTCGTCGGCTCCATACTCATCGACCAATACCATACGCTCGATTGGGTAGTGAGCATCGAATAGTTGGCGGAATATATAGAGCAAATCATCGGCTATGGCGCGATTGCAGAGAATCTCTCCGCGCAATATGCGGCCGTCGAGCGTGTAGTGAAGTAGCGACAGATAGCGCAACTCGTCGAGGGGTATTTTGCACTCTGCTTTATAGGACCGACCCTTTATGCGTGCGAATATAGCCTCGTCGATTGGATAGGCACGAAAGCACTTTTCGATACCGACGCGGGTAATGTCGGCCGATGTGACCTGTTCGCCAGCTTTGCGGTTGAGCAGATTTTGAGCCGTTGCAGTGAGGCCTACGAGTAGTAGTAAAAGTATGGTTATTAGGTGTTTCATAGTGGCTACCCTATCAAAAAGCGGTTTTTAGGCAGGTAGGCAACAACGCGAACAACGATGCAACAAACAATAAAGGTGAGTGTCGCAGAGGTGAGTATGGTCGCGAGGGTCGATAAGTGCCAACCGAGTACGGTTGAGTGTATGGCAACGAGCGCAAACATATGCATAAGATAGATGCCGTAGCTCTTTTGGGAGATGAACCGTATTGCGGGATAGATGCCACCCGTGTAGTTCAACTTCTTGAAGATTAGGAATATGGCTATGGCTGTCATCGCTACACTTGTTGAGCAGAAACGCCAACTTTGTTCCATCAATACGGCGAGGTCGATACTCTCGTTTACGGGGTATTCGCTCGGGATTTGCGACCAAAACCAGAGTGCGGCAATGGCATAGCCAACAATCCACATCGGCACGGCAACAGTGAGTGTGCGACGCCACGACCAATCGACGTAGGTGCGGATATAGTGGCCGATAACAACGTAGCCGATAAAGCCGCTAATGTAGTATAGCGAACCAAATTCGTTCCAGTTGGCCTCGCCCCAAACCTCCGTGCGGCCAAAGAGAGCGAGAGCAGCCTGATGTAGAAACGGCACAAGTGTCGAGAATAACCACGCGCCGATAAATATCTGCTCGCCACGTTTTGATATGCGTTCAATCCACGGCGAAAAGATTGGCATTGCGATATATACGCCGAGGAGCATATATACAAACCAAAGATGGCCGGAGTGCATATTGAAGTTGAGAGCGAGGTTGGCAAGGTTGGCCTTCGCATCAAAACCATCGCCACAGCCCCACATCGGCACAATAGCGTAGAGCAGGCTCCATATTGCAAAAGGAATGAATACCCTTGTCAGGCGTCGCGCAAAAAACTCTCGTGTCGAGCCCTTTATAGGGAAAAGCAGATAGCTCGAAGTTAGGATAAAGAGCGGTACGGCACATCGCAGGGCCGAGTCGATAAGCGTTACCCATAGAGCGTCGGTGGCGTTGGCGATATACGTTCCTTTGCCACCGAGGTAGAATGGCTCGCAGGCGTGAACAAGTATTACCATAAAACAGGCCACAACACGCAGATAGTCGAGAAAAACGATGCGAGGTTGGTTTTGCTGCATATATTTCGGGTGTTGTTTTAGGCAAAGATAATAAAAAAAGGTTGTCTGATATTATTTTCAGACAACCTTTTGTTGAAATTGTTTGTAGAGTGACTATTTACGCTCGGTTTCGATAAGCGAGATAGAGCGTTGAATAAAGTCCGAAAGGTTCTTACCTTTGAGCATTCCGTTCGAGAGCAGTGCGAGGTCGATAATCTGGCGAACAAGCGCATTTTGTTTGCCAATCTCGCGCAAACGCTCATTGCGCTCATCGCGTAGCGTTACGACCTTCTTCGAGAGTTCGGTGCGCATTTCGCGCTCTTCGGCCGACAGCTCCTCCTCCTTTTTATCCTTTATAACCTCCTCGAAACGATGCTCCTCGGCTACGGCTGCATCGATTTTCTTGGTGGTTGATTTGAGTTTGTCGCCATAGGCCTTCTCGACGTCGGCAAGAATATCGAGGACAATCGGGTGGTTGCCATTTACGGCAATCGTGAAGTTGTCGGGCATTTGGCCGTAGAATTGGCTCATACCTCCCCCACTCATCTTTGCCATATCCTTCATACGGCGCATAAACTCGTCTTGCGTGATGACAATCGGAGCCTCGGAGGCATTCATTGCCTCGAAGGTGATGTTGTAGTGAATCTTCTCGTCGTCGGGCATTTGACTCTCGAAAACGGGGCGCATAATCTCCTGTTGAGCCTCCGAGAGCGAAATCTTCAAATCCTCCTTCTTGCGAATAAGCTTCTCGACGATGTCGCTGTCGATGCGCACAAAGCGTGTACCTTCGTTCTTCGACTCGTACCAATTTATGTAGTGGCTGTCGAGCTGTCCGTCCATTATCAGAACGTCGTAGCCTTTGGCCTTGGCTGCTTCGAGTTGGGTGTGCTTGCCGATAGGGTCATCGACGTAGAGCAGACAGAGCGTATTGTCCTTGTCGGTCTGATTCTCCTTGACAAGAGCCGTGTACTCCTCGGCTGTGAAGTACTTGCCGTCGGTATTTTTCCAGAGCATAAATGCAGGAGCCTTCTCGGCAAACTTCTCGTCGGTGAGCATTCCGTATTGGATAAATATTTTCAGGTCGTCCCACTTCTGCTCATATTCCGGGCGCATCGTGTTGAAGAGTTCGGCCAAGCGGTCGGCTACCTTGCGGGTGATGTAGCTCGAAATCTTCTTTACGTTGCTGTCGCTTTGCAGATACGAACGCGACACGTTGAGCGGAATATCCGGCGAGTCGATTACACCGTGCAACAGCGTCAAGTATTCGGGAACGATGCCCTCGACCTGGTCGGTTACAAAGACTTGGTTGCAGTATAGCTGAATCTTGTTCTTCTGAATCTCGAAGTTGTTGTGAATCTTTGGGAAATAGAGAATACCCGTCAGATTGAACGGATAGTCGATGTTGAGATGAATGAAAAACAGAGGCTCGTCGCTCATAGGATAGAGTTCGCGATAGAACTCTTTGTACTGCTCCTCGGTAATCTCGGACGGTTTACAGCTCCAAAGCGGTGCTATGTTGTTGATTACATTGTCTTTGTCGGTATCGACATATTTGCCATCTTTCCACTCCTTAATCTTGCCAAAGTGGATTGGAATAGGCAGGAAGCGGCAATACTTTTTGAGCAGGTCGCCAACCTTTGTCTCGTCGCAATATTCGGCACACTCCTCCGAGAGGTGGAGAACGATACTTGTTCCGCGTTCGCGTTTTTCGCTCAACTCCTCCATTTCGTACTCCGGAGAGCCGTTGCAGCTCCAATGTACAGCCTTCGCGTCGTCTTGATACGACTGTGTGAATATCTCGACCTTGTCCGACACCATAAATGCCGAATAGAAACCCAAGCCGAAGTGACCAATAATTGATTGGTTCTGATATTTGGCAAGGAACTCCTCTGCGCCCGAGAAGGCAATTTGGTTGATGTAGCGGTCGAGTTCGTCGGCTGTCATACCTATACCTCGGTCGGTTACGGTGAGCGTTTTTGCATCGCTATCGACCTTGATGTCGATATTTATCGCGCCCAGCTCTCCGCTATAAACGCCTGTCGAGGCGAGTGTTTTGAGCTTTTGGGTGGCATCGACAGCGTTCGATACCAACTCGCGCAAGAAAATCTCGTGGTCGGAATAGAGGAATTTCTTGATTACGGGGAAGATGTTTTCGGTCGTTACCCCGATAGTTCCATTTTTTGTCATAGTTGTATTTGTGTTATATTAGTATTCTGTTTTATGAATATATCCAATCAAAGTGTATGCCAATGGCGATTTGAAGCCGATGGTCTGCCAAAGTGACATACCGAGAGGTCGGGTGTGTGACAAAATTGAAGTTGTTTGCCGCGCCTACCCTTTTGCAGCCCTCGATTGTGCAACCGTTCCACCTGCTATTTGCTTGCGCTTTGGTCGCTATGCTCGGCCAGATATGTTACGGCGAATATGTATTGTGCAACAAAGTACAAAGCCATAATAACCACTCCTGCATAAGGGATTCGCTCGACAAAACGATTCCACGCGATGCACGAATCGGAGAACATAAATGTTATGGCTGCAAGCATATACCACAATCTGTATCGTTGTTGGGCGGTTGTCGATATGGCCATTATGCTTATGAGGAGTATGTATAGCAGGCACGCCCACTGTTCGGTGGTGCGCTCGATGTTGGGGACGATTTTCGCGGCAAGGCCGATTGCTGTCGTTACGATAATGGCGGAGCCGATATATGCAATCGTGTCGAATTTTGCCCGTCGGACGAAGTATGCCGTAAATAGTAGGTGCGCAACGGCAAACATACCAATTTGGAGTATGAAGTTGCGATGTTCGCCAGCCAAATCTCCCAAGGCCGAGAATAGAAAGGCCATCGGCATAATAGCTAATCGACGTGGTGAGAGGGTCCAAGTGAGAATTGTGAGCAGACATAGAGGCAGTGTCTTGACGAAATCGTTTGCGAGTTGCCCCTCAAAACCCAAGTGACGGCCTGCAAAATAGAGTGTGACGGCTATTGCAAAGCCGATGGATAGCAGTAAGATACGACTTTGTAGCCTCATATTATTCGAAGTAAGGTCGTAGCGTGTCGATTAACTCCTGTGGTGCGCGACAAGGTCGCATACGCTCCATATTGACATAGCCGAGAACTGTGCGCCCTGTATTGAGTAGCTTACCCTGCTCGTTGAATATTTCGTATTCGACAATCAGTCGCACTTCGGGCAGTTGCGTGAGTGTGGCACGTATGGTCAGCAGGTCGTCGTAGTAGGCGGGGGCTTTGTATTTAGACTCGACCTCGATGATTGGGGTTACTATACCCTGCTCCTCCAATAACGAGTATGGCATACCGATACTACGGAATAGTTCGTTGCGAGCCGCTTCGTAGAAAACGATGTAGTTGGCGTGATATACAACGCCCATCTTGTCGGTGTCGCGATAGAGAACGCGTATGGTTGTATCGTGTGAAATCATAGTGCGATAGTTAGATGACTTGACGCAAAGGCTTTGCCTGCATCGATGCCGTAGTTGGTAATTTGGACGCGATTTGGCGAGCCATTTATTGTGACATTGTAGTTGCCTGGCGGTGGCAACAACTTGTATCGGTCGGTGGCAATAAAGCCATCTTCGTTGGCTATACCTATTATAATATAGGGGTGGCCTGTGAGTTGGGCTGCAAGAGCCATATCGCCACGCTCGATGGTTTGGCGAATGATGGTAGAGCTGACTTTGTGTGTATCGACAAGTTGCTGTTCAACCTCGGTGACGCGCAGAGTGCCACCATTGGCTAAAAGATAGGCATAGTCACCACTCTTGTTGTGTCCAAAGTGGTGGTTGTAGCCGATGACCAACTCCTCGATGCCAAGACGTCCGACAATATAATCCGAGATAAAGACCTCGTGGGATAGACGGCTGAATGGAATGTCGAAGGGGATAACCAGCAGATAGTCGATGCCAAGACCTTCCAGAATGGCCGTTTTCTCCTCCAATGTTGTTAGCAGACGCAGCCCCTCGTCTTGTTGGAGCGTTATGCGTGGGTGTGGCTCGAAAGTTAGCACCAGACTCTCTCCGCCAATGGCTTTGGCTCGACTTATAACCTTGTCGATAAGCTGTCGATGCCCACAATGCAACCCGTCGTAAGAGCCGATAGTCGCTACTGCGTGCCGAAAATGCGGGGTGTTGTCGAAGCCTCTGAGAACCTGCATTGTCTACTACTGATTGTTATTATTGTTCTCCTCGTTGGCCTTGACGAAGTAGGCTACCTTTTCGAGTGAGGTTGTAATATCGTAGTTCTCGACAACGATGCCTTGCGGGAAGTTGAGAGGTGCCGAAGTAAAGTTCAATACACCCTTTATACCCGCATTTACGATTGGAATGACGAGTTGCGAAGCCGCTTTGGTTGGTAGCGAAACGACTACGATGCTGATGTCGTTGTTGGATACTACCTCTTCGAACTCGGACATATGGTAGCACGGAATTTCGTCGATTGTGTGGCCGACCTTCTCGGGGTCGATGTCGAACGCTGCGGTAATGCGCAATTTCAACTGTTTGCTGTTGAAGTACTTTGTGATGGCTTGACCCAGGTGGCCCATACCGATAACAGCGATATTCATATTGTTCTCGCTGTAAAGGATATTGTTGATAAAATCAATCAGGACCTTAACGTCGTATCCCTTTTTTGTATCGCTCGAAAAGCCGATGAGCATCAGGTCGCGACGAACTTGCACGGCCGTAATACCGTGAATGCCGGCGAGGACGTGTGAAAAGACGTGGGTGATACCTTGACGATGGCACGAGAGCAGCGTACGACGGTATTCGCTCAATCGCTCGATAGTCTTTTCGGGTATGTTGGTCGGAAAGTTAGACATCTTCTTCTATTCGGTTGTTATTGTATAGTTGCTGTTGTAATTAACCCTCACCCATTCGTTGTTGCGACGAGTTGTATGGTCGGAGGTGTCGAAGTTGTATGGTGTTTGCAGAGGCGTGAAATGCTCGCCTTGCAGACCTGTGCCAATGTTCGAATATAGCGACGAAACGAATATTATGGCTGCGTCGTAACCTCGGTATGTATATAGCGAAGGTAGCGTATTGAAGGCTTTGGTATAACTCTTCGAGAAGTTGAGTACGCGGACATTGCTACGGTCGATATGGTAGGTCGATAACATTACAACGTTGTTGGCGAAGAATAGCGAGCGGTCGATGTTACGGTAACGATTCCAACGGCTATTGCCAAAGACTACATACGGAGCGACCTTGCACGAGCGTGCCGTAAGGGATATTCGAGCCGATGCGAGAGCTGCCAAGATACGGTCTACCTCGATTTCGTCGGACGAGAGAATGACAAAGACGGTCGGTTCGTCGGACTCCAATAGTGGTGCCATATCGCTCGGGGTAGGCTCAACCTCCTTGCCCTCGGCGCGAGCCTTTTCGCGCTCTTCGATAATCGATTGATGTTCGTAGCGATAGAGGTGCGTAAGGTGTGGTGTTGTGCCAATAATCTTCTCGGCTTCGGTTTGGAAGTCGGAGTCGATAGTGTCGGAGGTTATAACTACTACCCTGCGACTGCCGTCGAATAGGTTGGCGATTTTGGTGTATTTGGCATCGAGTCGAGGCGACATTTGAAAGACTGCATTGCTCTCGAATTGCGACATATTGGCAAGTGGCGAGACAATCGGAATGTTGCGTTTCTCGGCGTGACGCGAAACGGGTATAACCTCGTCTTCGTAGACCGGTCCGACGATAATGTCGGCTTGCGATAGTGGCTCGCTATCGAGAATCGACGCTATTGTGGTGTGGTCGTGGCAGGTGTCGAATACATCGAGGTCTATCGAATGGTCAGCCATACGAATACTGTCGATACCCATCAGGAAACCCTGGTAGAAGTCGATATAGTTCTGCGAGGTTGTGCCTCGTTGGGTGAAAGGTAGCATCAGGGCCACACGCGCCGTCTCGCCGGCTTTGAGCGAACGAAATACGACGCTTTGCGGCTTTGCCTCACTCTCTTTTGAGCCATCGCTGGTGCTTTGGGTTGAGTCCGATAGGATTTTAGGAACTTTGATGATTGCTCCTCGGCAAATCTCGTTGCTGCTCTTCATTTGGTTGAGCGCCAAGAGTTGCTCGACAGTTGTGCCAAATCGCGAAGCGATATTTTCGGCATTCTCGCCTTTGTGTACGACGTGGAAGCTGTAATCGTTGTCGGTTACGCTGTTCATCGCTGCACTCTGCTCTGCGACCTCGGTCTGTGCCTCCTGCTCGGAGGTTTGGCCGATTTCGCTACGACGGATATAGAGTTTGGTGCCTACGGCCAAGTGTGCAGGGTCGACGTTGTTGTCTTCGATGAGCGTGTTGAGCGATATCTCATAGCGACGCGATATGCCAAAGAGAGTCTCTCCACGCTTTACGGTGTGGGTCTGGAACTGCTTTTTAGGCTTCTTGACCTTCTTTTGATTCTGCTTTGCGAGCGGAATTTTCAACGCCTGGCCCGCTTTGAGACCATCGACAAGCGATGGGTTGATGCGGGTAATCTCGTCGATAGATATACCGAAACGCTTGGATAGCGAGTAGAGCGTGTCGCCCTTCGCTACGTTATAGATATTGTATTTTACGCCGTCGATATAGACAATCTGCATATTGCCCTCCTTGTTGTCGGCCAAAGCGGTTGCAGAGGTCGAGAGTGTCAGGGTGGCAACAGCCGCACCAATGAGAAGTCGATTGAGTGAGGCGAGTTTGAGTTTTGTCAGCACTATTTGGTTCTTAATTTGATTTCCGTAAATATCTTTTTGGTGTATTGAGGAAAATCACCCTTCATAAGCCAATCGTAGTAACTTGGGTCGATTGTGGTAAATACTTTGGCCACGCTTTGACCCTTGTATTTGCCGAAATTGAATATCTCTACCCCATTCTCATCGAAGCCTATGCGACCTGCGAAGTCGGCCGTTTTGCCACGCGACGAGAACTCCGAAAGGTAGTCGATGTTGTTCTCCAAGTCGGAATATGTGTCGAGTTGGGCCTTCAAGACCTCGTATGTTGCCATTGTGTCGGCATCGGCACTATGTGCTGCCTCCAACTCCTTACCGCAGTAGAAACGATAGGCCGCAACGAGTGTGCGCTCCTCCTTTTTGTGGAAGATGTTCTGTACATCGACATATCGTGCGCGACGGAAGAAATCGACATCGACACCGACGCGCAAAAACTCCTCGGCCAACAATGGAAGGTCGAAACGGTTGGAGTTGAACCCACAGAAGTCGCAACCTTCGATATAGGCTTTGAGCGATTTGGCAATTTGGCGGAATGTTGGACAGTCGCGAACGTCGTCGTCGGTGATGTGGTGAATGTCCGAGGCCTCCTTCGGGATAGGCATCTCCGGGTTGATGCGCTTTGTCTTTGCGCTACCCCCGTCGATGCCTCCGTTCGGCATCACCTTTACGACCGAAATCTCGACGATTCTATCGCGTGAAATATCGGTGCCGGTAGTCTCCAAATCAAAGAAGACTATCGGCTTGGTGAGATTCAATTCCATCGATGATTACATATTAATCACCATAGGCATCTGCAACATCAGCGTATCGCCGCTCTGTGGCTCGTCGCTTACAGGCTTGAATACGCCTGGGCGAGTAGAGTCGGAGTATTCGACGGCAACGGTCGGAGTCTCAATGTTCGAGAGAATCTCGACAAGCAGAGTCGATTTGAAGCCGATAGTGATAGGCTGACCCTCGTAGCTGCAATTTATCGACTCGTTTGCCGAAGCCGAGAAGTTGGTATCCTGTGCAGCCAGCGACATCTTGTTGTTGGCGATGTTCAAAATCACGAGGTTAGTCGACGAGTTGGCACATACGGCAACACGCTTCAAGCCATTGAGGAACTCGATGCGGTCGATGAGCATCTTGTTAGGGCTGTTGGTTGGAATAACCTTCTCGTATGGAGGATAGTTGCCCTCGATGAGGTGGCAGACGAGAGTATAGTTTTTGAGTGTAAAGATTGCATTGTTCTTGTCGAAGCTCAACTTTACATCCTCCTCCTCGCGCAGCAACAGACCTTTGAGCAAGTTGGCAGGCTTCTTTGGAAGGATAAACGAGGCCTTGATTTCGCCCTTGCAGCCGGTCGTATATTTTACGAGCTTATGCGAGTCGGAAGCAACGTATGTAATCTTGTCGTTGTCGATGTTGAAGAAGATACCCTTCATCATTGGTTTCAAATCGTCGTCGGTAGTTGCGAAGATTGTCTTGTTGATACCATTGATGAGTGTATCAACCTCCATTGTGGTATCGGTGCGCTCTGCATCGAGGGCTGGGATTGCAGGATAGCTGATAGGATTTACGCCCGGAATCGACGAGCCTCCGCTATGCCACGAAATCTTAATCTCCCAAGTCTCCGGATTAACGTCCAATACGAGCGGCATCTCCGAACACTCCTTCAATACGTCGAGCATAAACTTCGAAGGGGCTGCAACAACACCCTCGCGCTCTACATTATCGACTTTGAGTGTGCCGACAAGGGCGGTTTCGAGGTCGAACGTGGTGACGCGAAGCTCGTTATTCTTCAACTCCATATGGAAGTGGTCGAGAATTGGGAGCGTGCATTTGTTGTTGATTACCTTGCCGGTCGTGGTGAGGAGCGACAAGAGAGCCGAACTTGATACTGTAAATTTCATAGTCTTTTTCTGTTTATTGTTTGTTATTGTATTCTTGTTTGATGTTTGTCTTGTTTAGAGCGTTGCGAGGCGGTCGAGCGCGTTCGCAATCATATTCTTTACAAAAGGTTTGTAGTCGGTGCAAGCATCGAGAGCGACGCGCTGTGCGATGATGGTGCATATCGTTGCGGCGCGGTGGCCCATCAATGCCGACAATCCGGCCAAAGCCGAACCCTCCATCTCGAAGTTGGTTATACGGCGACCATCGAACTCAAAACTCTCAATTTTGGCATTAAGGTTGGGGTCTTGCGGTTGCAGGCGTACCCAACGGCCTTGTGGAGCATAAAAACCGGGAGCCGAGATTGTGATACCTTCACGCGTGGAGTCCTTAAAGAGCTCGAAGAGCGAAGCGTCGGCATCAATAAAGTATGGTTTTGGAAGCAACGCGTTCCAGTCGGTATGTTTCATAAATGCTTGCTCAATCGGGAGGTCACATACCTCGTTGCGGTTGGCGTAGTAGTTGAGCAGACCGTCAAAGCCGACCGAAGTGCGCGAGAATACGGCCTCGCCTACTTTGATGTCGGGCTGCAATGCGCCTGATGTGCCGAGGCGTACAAGGGTCAGCTGGCGGAATTGCTCCTTTACCTGGCGGGTAGCGAAGTCGATATTTGCCAAAGCGTCCAATTCGGTGACGCAAATGTCGATATTGTCGGTGCCGATACCTGTCGAGAGGACGGTCATACGCTTGCCCTTATAGGTGCCCGTTATGGTGTTAAACTCACGACTCGATACCTCGCACTCTTTCGACTCGAAAAACGATGCGACCAATGCAACTCGACCAGGGTCTCCGACGAGGATTACGATGTCGGCAAGTTGCTCGGGTTTGAGGTGAAGATGGAATATCGAACCGTCTTCATTTATTATGAGTTCTGATGCTGGAATGACACGTTTGTTGTTCATAGTTTTTGGTATTTGTTGGATAATTGGCATAAAAGTAATATATTTACATCGTATTTCAAAAATTTTGCAAAACTTTTTTATTAAAAATAAAAAACTAACCAGATTTATGACTTTAATTAAATCAATTTCGGGTATTCGAGGTACAATCGGTGGTGAAATCGGAGATAATTTGACACCAATCGATATTGTTAAATTTACGGTGGCCTACGCTCGCTTTATGAGCGAAAAACATTGTGGCAAACGATTGACTATTGTCGTTGGTCGCGATGCTCGTATTTCGGGTGGAATGGTCGAATCGCTTATCGAGGGAACGCTGCTCGGTTGTGGCGTCGATGTGATAAATGTTGGACTTTGCACAACGCCTGGTACAGAGATGGCCGTTATAACTCACAAGGCTGATGGTGGTATTATCATTACCGCATCGCATAATCCAAAGCAGTGGAATGCGCTGAAACTGCTGAACGAAAAGGGTGAGTTTTTGAACGACTCGGAGGGTAAAAAGGTGTTGGAGTTGGCCGAAGACTCGGACTTTGATTTTGCTGATGTGGATAACCTCGGTCGCGTAGTTCTGCGCGAGGATTTCAACGAGGTGCATATCAATCAGGTACTTGCGTTGCCGTTGGTTGATATCGAGGCTGTTCGTGCGCGGAAGTTTAAGGTTGTGGTTGATGCTGTCAATTCGATTGGAGGCGTCGTTATTCCTGCGCTTTTGGAGCGTCTCGGTTGCGAGGTTGTGAAGTTGAATTGTGAGCC
>JAGBWT010000038.1 GCA_017629615.1 Alistipes sp.
ATGAGACCTATAAGTTGCCCGAGCCGTTCCTTGTGCTGGCCACACAGAACCCCTTGGAGCAGGAGGGAACCTATCCTCTGCCCGAGGCGCAGGTGGACCGTTTTATGCTCAAAGCCAAAATCTCCTATCCGAAGCGTTCGGAGGAGCGCGATATTGTCCGTATGAACCTCTCGGGTCAGGGTATGCCTCAACCCAACAAGGTCATCACTCCGGAGGATATTGTCAAGGCTCGTCGCGTGGTTGAGGAGGTCTATATGGACGAGAAGATTGATAAGTATATCATCGACATCATCTTCGCAACCCGTGAGCCTGCGGAGTACAACCTCGCCAAGTTGCAGCCGCTTATCGCCTATGGCGGTTCGCCACGTGCAAGTATCTCGCTCGCGAAGGCTGCTCGTGCCTATGCCTTTATCCGTCGTCGCGGCTATGTGATTCCGGAGGACGTGCGCAGTGTCTGCCACGACGTATTGCGCCACCGTATCGGCATCACCTACGAGGCCGAGGCCGAGAATATTTCGAGCGAGGAGATTATCACCGAGATTCTTAACAACGTCATCGTACCATAATGCACCAAAGCGAGAGCGACATACTCAAACGCGTCCGCAAAATCGAGATTAAGACCCGAGGTCTGTCGAACGAGATTTTCGCAGGAAAATACCATGCGGCATTCAAGGGTCGCGGTATGTCGTTTGCCGAGGTGCGAGAATATCGCATCGGCGACGATGTGCGCGATATTGATTGGAATGTCACGGCCCGTTCGCGTACGCCCCACATCAAGGTCTATGAGGAGGAGCGCGAGCTGACGATGATGCTCGTGGTCGATGTCAGCGGCTCGCGCATATTTGGTACTACCGACCACACGAAGCAGAATATTCTGACCGAGATTGCCGCCGTATTGGCCTTCTCGGCTGCTCAAACGGGCGACAAGGTGGGTTGCATACTCTTCTCGGACCACGTCGAGAAGTTTATCCCTCCGAAGAAGGGGCGCAGCCATATCCTGATGATTATCCGCTCGCTTATCGAGTTCCGCCCAACCTCGCAAGGTACGGCACTCTCGGAGGCTGTACGCTTCTTCTCGAATGTCAATAAGAAGCGTTGCACGGCCTTCGTGCTATCCGACTTTATGAATCCGCGCCGCGATATGGCACCGCTCGAAGATGCGCTGAAAATCGCATCGGGCCGCCACGATATTGTCGGCATACGCATCACCGACCCACGCGACAAGGCGATGCCCGACGTGGGTGTTGTCGAGTTGCGCGATGCCGAGAGTGGTCGCACGACGTGGATCGATACCTCGTCGCGTGCCGTGCGTGACCACTATGCCGAGGTCTATGCCGAGCGCGAGCGCGAGATGTCCGACCTGCTGACTCGCAACCGCATCGACACGGCCGACATCTCGACCGAGGGCGACTACGTTGTCGAATTGATAAAACTCTTCAAGCAACGATGATTGTGCTAACACGAAAATTCTGGGCAACCCTCGCCGCCGTTGCAGCCACGAGCCTCTGTGCCTCGGCACAAAGTGCCGCACCTCGCATCACGGCCCACGTTGCCCCCGACTCCATACTCATTGGCGACCGCTTTACGCTCACCATCGAGGTTGAGGCCGACCGTATGCAGGAGGTCATCTTCCCTCACTTTACGCAAAAGGCAGCCCCCGAGACCGAGGCGAGCGAAGCCCCAAAAGGGAGCTTGGAGTGCATAACCGAACACCCTGTCGATACGCTCCTCAACGAGGGACGACGTCTGCGACTCGGCAAGCGCTACACGATGACCGCCTTCGACGAGGGCATCTACTCGCTTGGCCGACCACAGGTGATGTATCTCGACAAGAATGTGGTCGATACGCTCTTCACGCGTGACTCGCTCTGCGTGGTGGTCAATACCGTCAAAATCGACTCTACGGCCACCTCTATCCGCCCCTACAAGCCACAGCGCAACCTCCCGTTCCGCCTCGGCGAGATTTCCGACTACCTGCTTTGGGGTCTGCTCGCAGCGGCACTCGTTGCGGGGGCGATATATCTGTTGCACCGCTATCTGAAAAAGCGTGGCAAGCGCATCGGCGACCTCTTCCGCCCAACACCTCCGCCACCTCCGCACATCGTTGCAATCGAGGCGTTGGAGGCTCTGCACAACCAAAAACTGTGGCAGAACAACAAGCATAAACTCTACTACTCGACGCTGACCGACATTCTGCGTACCTATATCGACGGTCGCTTTGGTGTCGGTGCGATGGAGATGACGACCGACAAGATTATCGACGCTGTGCGCCACCTCGACCTGCCTCAAAAGAGCGCTATGGACCTTGTGGCAATCTTGCGCGATGCCGACCTGGTGAAGTTTGCCAAGGCGACGCCCGATGCCGACCAATGCGAGGCCGACTACAACAAGGCCTACTATTTTGTCGAGGAGACCAAGCCTGTCGAGGTGTTGCCCGACGACGAAGACGATGAGTCCAACACCGCTGAAACCGAGAAACAATGAGATTGAACCGACATATAACCACGTTACTCGTTCTCCTCGCTACGCTTGTGGCGGGCGAGACCTTTGCGCAGAATATGCCCGAGCGAAGATTGGTTCGTCGCGGTAACCGACAATTCAACAAGGAGCACTACACCGAGAGTGTCGAACTCTATGAGCAGGCGTTGAAGGCGAAGCCCGACTCGTTTGAGGCCCAATTCAACCTCGCTACCGCACTCTCGAAGAATCGTCGCGACGATAAGCCCGAGTTGGCCGAGCGTGCCGAGAAGTTGCTCTCGGGCCTTGCAAAGCGCACCGATATAGACGATACGCAACGAGCCGATGTGGCCTACAACCTCGGCAATGTGCGCTTCGATGGTGGCAACCTGCAAGGGGCGTTGGAGAGTTATCGCGATGCGATGCGACTCAACCCCGACGACCAAGATGCCAAGTTCAACTATGCCTATACCAAACTTCTGCTCCAACAGCAACAACAGCAAGACCAGCAGAACCAGCAGAACCAGCAGAATCAGGAGCAGCAAAATCAAGAGCAACAGCAGAACGAGCAGGATAAGCAAGACCA
>JAGBWT010000039.1 GCA_017629615.1 Alistipes sp.
GTGGGTCGTGAAATTGTGATAGCAAATTAAAACTTACTTATAAATGGAACTGAAAAAAAACCCGAAAGTAGACGTCAATAACAAGCGTTCGATTCTGCTTGAAATTGGCTTAATACTCGCGCTTTGCTTTGTCATCGCAGCGTTCCTTTACACGCCGCGCGAGGTGGTTGTCGAGAAAATCGACATGAACTATGGCCCTGTTGAGGAGCAGATTACAGAGATTACCCGTCAGGACCAAAAGCCACCAGAGCCTCCAAAGAAGACCGAGATTACGGTTATTACCGACATCTTGAACATCGTAACCAACGACGAGAAGATTGAGACCGACTTCGGTTTCGTAGAGTTCGACCAAGAGGTTGAGATTATCCAGACCGTTGCTGTCGAGGAGGAGACCATCGAGGACGACCAGCCGTTTATCAAGGTAGAGGAGATGCCTTCGTTCCAAGGTGGTGACCTGATGACCTTCCGTAACTGGGTTCAGAGCAAGGTTCGCTACCCACAAATCGCACAGGAGAACAACATCGCAGGTCGTGTATTGGTAATGTTTGTCGTTGAGCGCGACGGCTCGCTGACCAACATCCAGGTTTTGCAGACCCCTGATACTTCGTTGTCGGACGAGGCTATCCGCGTATTGAAGACCTCGCCTAAATGGAAGCCAGGTAAGCAGCGTAACCAGACCGTGCGTGTGAAGTATACGTTACCTATCGAGTTCCGTATCGCACAATAGTCAATATTTTGAGTACAAAAGAGGGTGGCCGACTATCATCAGCCCCCTCTTTTTGTAAATAGTCACCCTATCAACAGAGAATGGATAATCAAAAAAAGAGGGGAGAGGTCTCGATTCCCCCACAGGAGAACGAACGTGCCGTGCTTGTGGCCGTTATTCGCGATGGCCAAGACCCACGCCAAGCCGAGGAGTTCCTCGACGAGTTGGAGTTCCTGGCCGAGACTGCCGCGATAACCACCGTGCGCCGTTTTACTCAACGACTCTCGCAACCCTCGTCACGCATATATGTCGGCCCCGGTAAGCTCGAAGAGATTGCTTCGTATGCTGCCGATAACGAGATTGCTGTGGTCATCTTCGACGACGAACTCTCGCCCTCGCAGACCCGCAACATCGAGCAGGCTATGCCGTGCCGCGTCATCGACCGCACACGCCTTATCCTCGACATATTCCGCCAGCGCGCCCAAACAGCCTACGCCAAGACGCAGGTCGAGTTGGCGCAATGCGAGTATATGTTGCCTCGCCTGGCCGGTCTGTGGACCCACCTCGTACGACAGCGAGGCGGTACGGGTACGCGTGGTGGTGCCGGTGAGCGCGAGATTGAGACCGACCGCCGTATAGTCCGTAATCGAATCTCGAAACTCAAAGAGGACTTGAAGAAAATCGACCGTCAGATGGCCGTACAGCGTTCCAATCGCGGCCATATGGTGCGTGTGTCGCTGGTCGGCTATACCAACGTCGGCAAATCGACGCTGATGAACCTTATCTCGAAGAGCGACGTCTTTGCCGAGAACAAGCTCTTTGCGACACTCGACACAACGGTCCGCAAGGTGGTATTCGACAACCTGCCATTCCTCCTCTCCGACACCGTAGGTTTTATCCGCAAGTTGCCTACCGAACTTATCGAGTCGTTCAAATCGACCCTCGATGAGGTGCGCGAGGCCGACCTGCTTATCCACGTCGTCGATATTTCGCACCCGCAATTCGAGGAGCAAATCGAGGTCGTAAAGCAGACGTTGCTCGACATCGGTGCGGGCGATAAGCCTGTATATCTGGTATTTAACAAAATCGACGCCTACACCTACGTCGAGAAGGAGGAGGACGACCTCACCCCTGCAACCAAAGAGAACCGTTCGCTCGACGACCTGCGCCAAAGTTGGTTTGCAAAGCAGAACACGCCTTGCATCTTCATCTCGGCAGCCGAGCGAATCAATATCGACAAATTCCGTAGCGACCTCTACGGTATGGTCCGCGAGATACATTGCGGCCGCTATCCATTCAACAACTTCTTATACTAATTCTATGATACACATTCTCGACTCCCAAAATTCGCTCATCAACACCTTCCTTGCACAACTGCGCAACGTAAAGGTGCAGGGCGACTCGATGCGCTTCCGCCGAAACGTCGAACGAATTGGCGAAATCATCGCCTACGAAATATCGAAAAACTTTGACTACGAGCCGACTCCCGTAGAGACTCCACTCGCTACGGCAACCGTAAATCTCGCAAGCAACAAGGTCGTTCTCGCAACGATTTTGCGAGCCGGACTGCCTCTGCATCAGGGTCTGCTCAACTACTTCGACGATGCGCAGAACGCCTTTGTGTCGGCCTATCGTAAGGGCCTCTCGGAGAGCGACTTCACCATCGCACTCGAATATATGGCAAGCCCGTCGCTCGAAGGCAAAACCCTCATCTTGGCCGACCCGATGCTCGCAACAGGCTCGTCGATGGTGGCTGTCTATAATGAACTCGTAGAGCGTTGCGGCAAACCTGCCCACACGCACCTCGTGTCGGTTGTCGCTTGCCCCGAAGGTGTCGAGATGATAAAGAACAATATCGACCTCGACCACGACGCAACGCTCTGGTGCGCAACCCTCGACGACTACCTCAACGAGAATAAATATATCGTTCCGGGCTTGGGCGACGCGGGAGACCTCTGCTTCGGCGAGAAGTTGTAGAGCGCAAAGTACCACAATAGAGAAGCGACCCGCGGTTATGCCGAAGGTCGCTTTTTTTGTGGGAGGGGGATGCGTAATGCAAAACCGACGACAACTGACGCA
>JAGBWT010000040.1 GCA_017629615.1 Alistipes sp.
ACGGATCTTTGCCGAACGGTCACCTGTCGATACGAGTGTCTTACGCTTCGAAGCAATCTCGTCGAGGTACTTCTGGTACTCGAGGTTGAAGATTCGTGTACGCAACTCCTCGAAGGCCTTCTCGGTATTCTTGATCTGCGACTTCTGATCCTGACACTGCACTACGATACCTGTCGGAATGTGGGTGAGTCGGATAGCCGAGTAGGTGGTATTCACCGACTGACCACCCGGGCCCGAAGCACAGAATATATCCTTGCGAATATCGTTCCACGAGACCTCAACATCGAACTCGTCGGCCTCGGGCAGTACCGCAACCGAAGCGGCCGAGGTATGAACGCGACCCTGCGTCTCGGTTTGAGGTACGCGCTGTACGCGGTGTACGCCCGACTCGTATTTGAGTGTGCCTTAGACGTTGTTGCCCGTAACCTTCATAATAATCTCCTTGTAGCCACCGACAGCACCCTCCGAGAAGGAGGTGATTTCGTAGCGCCAACCCATCGACTCGATGTACTTGGTGTACATACGCATCAGGTCGCCGGCGAAGAGTGCCGCCTCGTCGCCACCCGTACCGCCACGAATTTCGAGTACGGCATTCTTGGCATCTTGCGGGTCTTTCGGAATCAGGAGCAGTTTAATCTCCTCCTCCATCTCGACGATGCGTGGTTCGAGTTCGGCAACCTCGGCACGAGCCATTTCGCGGAAATCCTCGTCCTTCTCGTTTGCCAAAATATCCTTTGCATCGGCAAGGTCGGCCACCGCCTTGCGATAGCGCTCCGAGGTCTCGATGATTGGTTCGAGCTCCTTGAACTCCTTGTTGTATTGAACGAATGCCTTAACGTCGGCAATTACTTCGGGGTCGGTGAGTTTCTGACCCAACTCTTCGTACTTGATTTTAAGTCCGTCGAGGCGTGTTAATATTGAATTTTCTGCCATTAGTTGTTGTTTTATTTTTTTGCTTTTTTACTCTTTTTTTCTGTTGCGTTCTTGCTCTGAATCTTCAACCAGTCGGTCAAAGCATCTTTTGCCTCGGCGCTATACTTAAACTCGTCGTGACCTGCCCAGCCGTGACCACCCGAAGGGTAGATGTGCATCGTTGCAGGGACTCCGTTGGCACGCAATGCCTCGTAGTAGAGAATCGAACTGATTGGCGGTACGGTCAAGTCGTCGTCCGAGAGCAAAAGGATTGTTGGCGGAGTGGTTGGGGTTACACGGTTTTCGAGCGAGTAGTACTCCTGCTCCTTCTGTGTGCGACGCTTGCCGAGCAGATACTGGAAGGTGTTTTGGTGAGTCTCCCAAGTTGTGCCCGTGATGACAGGGTAGAAGAGAATCGAGAATGCCGGCTTCTCCTTGTCGGGCGTAAAGGTCGAGGTGTAGGCCGCAAGGTGACCACCTGCCGAGCCGCCACAAATACCTACCTGCGTAGGGTCTACACCCCACTTCTTACCCTTCTTGCGGAGGAAGCGGAGAGCCTCCTGTGCATCTTCGAGCGGCACCTCTTTGTGGCCGAGGTTTGGCAGACGATACTTTACGACTACGGCCGAGATGCCGAGGCTGCGGAGGAACTTCGCCACCTCAAAACCCTCGTGAGCGATACAAACCTTGCTGTAACCGCCACCAGGGAGGACAACAACGCCCTGACCCGTTGCCTTTGCAGGGTCGGCCTTGTAGATGTAGAGGTCGGTCTGCGAGGTGTGCGTAAAGTGCTTACGCTCGTTAATCTTCTCGTCGCGAGTCTCCTCGTTGGAGTGAGGCGCGGTCTTGTTGTTCCAATAGTTGGTGATGATTTCATCGGCACCACTCACCTCTTTCGAGAGGGTGATGGTCTTTTGTGCAAATGCGCTTGTCGAAATAGCGACCATAGCAATCAATGTGATAAAGCGTTTCATATTTGTTTAGTTTTTTTTGTTTTCGGTTATAGTGATAAAATCCAATCTTTTGTTGCTTCGAGCCACTGCTGGCGATAAGGCCAACTTTCGCGACCAATCCAGCCGTGACCGCCCGAAGGGTAGAAGTGCATCGAGGCCTTTACGCCGTGGCGTTTGAGCGCCTTGTAGTAGAGCGTCGAGTTGTAGGCCGGAGCGACAAAGTCGTCGTCGCTGTGGAAGAGGATTGCTGGTGGCGTGTCGGCTGTAACCAGCAGGTCGGCCGAGTGGGCTGCGATGTCGGCAGGTGTGCGCCACTTGCCAAGCAATTCGTAGAGCGTACTCCACTGACCTTTGTACGACCATATTTGGCCGCTGATAACGGGGTAGATGAGTACCGAGAAGTTGGGACGAGCATCGCCCGTGAGTACGTTCGACGACCAAGCCGCGAGGTGACCACCTGCCGAGTTGCCCGAAACGCCCACTTTGTTGGGGTCGATACCGAGTCGTTCGGCATTTTGGCGGAGGTATTGGATTGCGGCACGCGCGTCCTCCAACGGCACTTCGCGGTGACCATTAGGCAGACGATACTTGACAACCATAGTCGTAATGCCGTTGTCGCGCAACCACTCGGCCATACCGAAGTTGAGATTTACGCTCTGGTAGCCGCCTCCGGGGAAGTGAATGAGCGCGTGGCCCGTCGGATTCTTGGCTTTGAAGATGTAGAATACGGTCTCGGCGGTGTGGGTTGCTTTGTAACCGCTACCGCGCTTGACGATATGTTCGGGTTTTGGGTCGAGGCTCGAATGTGGAGCGGTCGAGTTATCCCAAAGCGTAACAACTTCGTCGGCCGTAGTCTCGACCTTGACACTCTCTTGTGCATATCCCATAATCGAGAGGAGTAGTAGTGTTGTGGTGAATATAAGTTGTTTCATTGGTTGTTGTGTTATTATTTTCGGGCTTTGATATCCTCGAAGTTGTCAATCCAATCTTTGACTGCACCGAGCCACTGCTGACGGTACTCCCATTTGAGTCGGCCCGACCAGCCGTGACCGCCCGAAGGGTAGATGTGCATCGAGGCAGGTACGCCATAGCGTTTCAGTGCGCGATAGTAGGCCGTCGAAGCGAATGGTGGTACTACCGTATCGTCGTCGGAGAGCAGAAGCAGTGCCGGTGGTGTTGTTGAAGATACCATTTCCGGGGTCGAGAACTTCTTAAACTCCTCCACGGTGGCGTGCTTGCCACACATCTGCGAAGCGGCATTGTAGGTGTTGTAGTAGACGTTGCGGGCCATTGCGCCATAGACCAAAATCGAGAATGCAGGCTTTTTGCCATCTTCCATAGCGTTCGATACCCACGCAGCAAGGTGGCCTCCTGCCGAGTTGCCGTAGACGCCAATCTTCGCAGGGTCGATATTGTATCGCTCGGCATTGTTGCGCATATACTCGACTGCACCGATAGCATCTTCGAGCGTAGCGTCGGGGTGACCGACATTTGGCAGACGATACTTTACGACGACAGCCGTGATACCGTTATCGCGCAACCACTCGGGGAAGGTGAGCGGAAAGCTCAAATAGCGGTAGCCGCCACCCGGATAGATTACCACCGAGTAGCCCGTAGCCCTCTCCTTTGGTGCGGTGAAGATGTAGAGGTCGCACGACGAGGTGTTGTAGACTTTGTAGCGGTTCTTTACCACCTCGTCTTTGGTCATCTCGTTGGAGTGTTTGGCCGTTGTGTTGTCCCAGAGGCGGACGATTTCGTCGGCCGAGGTCGCAACCGTGATGGTCTTTTGTGCCGATGCCGACAGCACGGTCAGCACCAATAATGGCAGAAATAGCAAATGTTTCATAGTTTTAGGTTTATAGGTTTTCGTTATTCTCTCTTTTGGGCGGACTGTTGCAACTCCAACCAATCCTTTATGGCACGCTTGCTTGGCTCGGCATAGCGATACTCGTCGTGACCTGCCCAGCCGTGACCTCCCGAAGGGAAGATGTGCAGGGCCGCAGGTATGCCGTAGTATTTGAGGGCCTTGTAGTAGCGTATGCCGCTGATGGTCGGTACCGACAAATCGTCGTCGGCCAACAGAAGCAACGTCGGCGGAGTGGTTGGGGTGACGCGATTTTCGAGCGAGTAGTATTCGTGTTCGACACTTGTGCGGTGCTTGCCGAGCATATTGGCAAATGTACCGCGGTGCGACGCCCACTCGCCCGTAATCACAGGGTAGATAAGTATCGAGAAGGCTGGCTTCTCCTCGTCGGCAATGCAGGTCGAGATGTGCGCCGCCAGGTAACCTCCTGCCGAAGAGCCGAGGATACCCACTTGCGCAGGGTCTACGCCCCACTTTACACCCTCTCGACGCAGGTAGCGCAGAGCCTCCTGCGTATCCTCGAAAGGTACTTCGCGGTGGCTGTTAGGCATACGGTACTTGACGACGACCGAACTGACGCCAATGCTGCGCAGATATTGGGCAACCATAAAGCCGTCGAACTTCATCGAGAGTTTGCGGTAGCCTCCGCCCGGTACAATCAGCACACCCTGACCCGTAGCCTTCGCAGGGTCGGCCTTGTAGATGTAGAGGTCGGTCTGCGAGGTCTTGTACATATCGATTTTGTTGTCGATACGTTTTATCTCCTCGTCCTCGGTGATGCCGTTGGAGTGGGGTGCTGTCGCATTGTTCCAAAGCATCACGACCTCGTCGGCACCGCTCTCTTCGGGCGAGACGCTGACGGTCTTTTGGGCCGAGGCAATCGAGGTTGCACACAGCACGGCAAATCCTATAAGTAGTTGGCGAATCATAGTTGTTCTATTTAGCGTTGGTCTGTTCACTCTTGTTCAACCCCTCCAACCATTTTTTGAGGGTTGCTTTCCACTCCTTGTAGTAGCGGAAGTCGCTCTTGCCAACCCAACCGTGACCACCTTCGGGGAAGATGTGTATCGATGTGTTGATGTTGTAGTATCTCAATGCTTCGTAGTAGAGTACAGAGTTGATTGGTGGTACAACCGAGTCGTCGTTGCTCAAAAGCAACAGCGTTGGAGGTGTGGTTGCCGTTACGCGGTTTTCGAGTGAATAGTAGTCGCGTAGATATGGCGAATGGTTCTTGCCGAGGAGTCGCACAAAGGTATTGTGATGGGTCATACAACTCGACCCCGAGATAACGGGATAGAACAGAATGGCAAAAGCCGGTTTCTTGGCATCTTCCGTAAAGGTAGAGGTGTAGGCCGCGAGGTGACCACCTGCCGATGAGCCGACGATGCCGACCTTCGCAGGGTCAATACCCAACTTCTTGGCATTGGCACGCAGATAGTCCAAGCCTGCTTGTGCATCTTCGAGCGGTACCTCCTTGTGGCCGAGGTTAGGCAAGCGGTACTTTACGACCAAAGCCGTGATGCCGAGGCTCTTGAAGTATTCGGCAAGAGCAAAGCCCTCGCGCTCGATGCAGATTTTGCCGTAGCCACCACCGGGGAGAACGACCACCGACTGACCCGTAGCCTTCTCGGCTTCGGCTTGGAAGAGATAGAAGACCGTTTGCGAGATGTTTATGAGATGGCCTTCCTTGTCGCGTGATTCGTCTTTGGTTATCTCGTTTGAGTGAGGGGCCTTGGTGTTGTTCCAATGTTTGATGGTCTTGTCGGCCTTGCAAGGGATTTCAACAATGGTCTTTTGGGCCGAGGCCGAGAGTATCGATGTTGCAATCAATATGATTACGATAAAAAGTCGCTTCATAATATATTGTTTTAGTCATTGTTGGTTATTTTTAGCCAATCAAGCCAGTCGATAATATTAGACTTGTATTCTTTGGTGTAGTTTTTAAGGCTGTGACCACCCTTTGGGTAGATGTGCAACGAGGCCTTAACTCCGTGTTGCGATAGAGCCTTGTAGTAGGCGGTCGAATTAGTCGAAGGGACTACATCGTCGTCGTTGCAGAGCATCAGCAACGTCGGCGGAGTGGTAGAGGTGACCATAGTGTGTAGCGACAAATCGAGAGCATCTTGGTAGCAGTAGTTTTTGCCAAGAAATTGGAACAGAGCCCTTCCCTCGGTTGGCGTTACACCCTTCGATAGGTTAATCCACGGAAAGTGCAGAATTGCAAAAGCCGGCTTCTCGTCGTCGGGCATCACGTTCGATACCCACGCTGCGAGGTGGCCACCAGCCGACGAACCGCTTACGCCTACCTTCGTTGGGTCGATGCCGAGGTCGGTGCGAGTGCGGATATAGCGCACAGCACCCATAGCATCTTCGATGGTTGCCTCGGTGTGTCCGTAGTTTGGTAGTCGATATTTAACCAATACGGCTGTTATGCCCAACGATGCATACCAACGGGCTGTCGCTACCGAGAAGTTGAGAGTGGTATAACCTCCACCCGGATACATCACAACGGCAGCACCCGTATTCTTCTCGGTATCGGCCTTGAAGATGTACAATTCGCACGTCGAGGTGCGTACAGCCGAGGTCTTTTTGCCTTTACGCCACGCCTCGTCACGAGTTTCGTGGTTGGAGTGTTTGGCTGTGGTGTTGTCCCACAGACGCACGGTTTCGTCGGCACCTTCGAGCGATATGGTCTTTTGGGCCGAGGCGGTCGCCACAAATGCGAGAGCAAGCACAAGTGCTAAAAGTCGTTTCATAGTCGGGACTCTATTTTACGATATTGATAATCTTGCCAGGCACAACGATAATCTTCTTCGGAGCAGCACCCTCCAACCACTTTTGCGCCTCCTCCTTGGTGACGATGTCGGCCTGAATATCGGCTGGCGAGGTTGTGAGTGGGTACTCCTCCTTGAAGCGGAGTTAGCCGTTAATCATTACAGGGTACTCGAATGCGCTCTCGACCAAATACTTCTCCTCGCATACGGGGTACGAAGCCTCGCATACGCTATCCTCGTGGCCGAGCATCGACCACAACTGCTCGGTGATGTGCGGCGCAAACGGAGCAAGCAACA
>JAGBWT010000041.1 GCA_017629615.1 Alistipes sp.
AATCGTATAGTAGAGGGCTGCATCTTGTGGGGTACGAACACCTCCCGCAGCCTTGAAACCAACCTTGCGGCCCGTCTTTTCGTAGTAATCCTTAATCGCCTGACACATCACAACAGCGGCCTCCGGAGTTGCTGCAACGTCGATTTTGCCCGTCGAAGTCTTGACAAAATCGGCACCGGCAGCCATCGAGAGCAACGACGCCTTGCGAATCAAATCGGGAGTTTTGAGTGCGCCCGACTCGATGATAACCTTCAACACAACATCGGCACCCATCTCGGCACGAATAACCTCAACCTCGGCAGCAGCCTCGTCGTAGGCACCCTGCAACATCTTACCGACATTGAGGACAATATCGACCTCGTCGGCTCCGTTCTCGACAGCCATCGCAACTTCGAGCATCTTCACTTCGAGGAAGGTCTGCGACGAAGGAAATCCGCCACCGACACTCGTAATGCGCATTGGCAGACCCTCGATTGCCAAACCTACGGTCTCAACAAACGACGGATAGACACAAATCGACGCAACGTTCGGAATCTCGGGATAGGCCTCAACAAAACTAACCGTACGCTTCGCAAAATCGGTAACCGACTCAACCGAATCGTTACAGGTAAGTGTTGTCAAATCGACCGCCGAGAGGCAGAACTTATAGACATCGACATTCTCGTTGCGCGAAGCAACGGCACCTATCGCTGCGACTTTTGCCGCAACCTCCGCCTCCGACCAAGCGGGAGCGTACTCCTTCAAGATATTGCTATACTCCATATTTTCACACTATTTATGACAAAGATAGGTATTTATTTTGATTATTTCAACCCTCTCACATTTTTTTCCCACTCCCAAGCCGAACGAAGTGTATCGTCGAGCGAGCGCGTCGCCTTCCAACCGAGCTTCTCGCAAGCGAGCGACGTGTCGGCCCACACCGCTACAACATCGCCGGCACGACGCGGTGCAACCTTATAGTTGAGCGAGAGTCCATTCACGCGCTCAAACGTATGTACCAACTCGAATACCGACACTGCACGACCCGTACCAACATTGAAAATCTCATAATTTTCGCCATCGGCAGTCACCATACGGTCGATTGCCGCAACGTGAGCCTTCGCCAAATCGACAATATCGATATAGTCGCGCAGACACGAGCCATCGGCAGTCGGATAGTCGTCGCCAAAAATCGACAGACACTCGCGCACACCAGCCGCCGTTTGGGTAATATATGGCACAAGATTCTGCGGAACGCCTCGCGGCAACTCGCCAATGAGAGCCGATGGGTGCGCACCGATAGGGTTAAAATAGCGCAACGCAATACCCTTCAACGACGAATATGCAGCAACCGAATCGCGCAAAATATCCTCGCACATCTGCTTCGTATTGCCATAGGCGCTCGTTGCCGGCAGGCGCGGAGTACGCTCGGTTACAGGTAACTCCTCGGCCTCGCCATAGACTGTTGCCGACGACGAGAAGACGATATTGCGACGACCAAATTCGCGCATCAAATCGACCACGTTCATAAACGAAACGAGGTTGTTGCGATAGTATTTCATCGGGTCACTAACCGACTCGCCCACAGCCTTATATGCCGCGAAATGGATTACCGAATGGAAGTCGTAGCGACGGAAAACATCGGCAAATGCCTCGCGGTCGCAACAATCCACATTCTCGAACGGCACATCGACGCCCGTAATCTTACGCACGCCCTCGATACCCGACATATCGGAGTTCGAGAGATTATCGACCACAACCACATCGTAGCCTGCCGCGATAAGTTCGACCGTCGTATGCGAACCAATATAGCCACCACCTCCGGCAACCATTACCATTCCCTTTTTCATATCGTATATCCTTTTGCCCCGCATCAAACGCATACATCGAGCCGAATGAGGGGCTTTTTCACATCTATTTTGCACAAAAGTATTAAAAAAAACAATATCTTTGTAGTCATAACAGGTTAATTTTGGGATTATGAATATCATTTCAGCCGAACACATTACCAAACGCTTCACTAACCATACGGCTCTCGACGACGTGAGTGTCGAGATTCCACAAGGCTCGGTCTATGGACTGCTGGGACCTAACGGTGCAGGCAAGACAACCCTAATCAGAGTTATCAACCGCATAACCATACCAGACGAGGGTCGAATCCTCTTCGAAGGCCAACCAATCAAGCAGGAGGATATTTACCGCATCGGCTATCTACCCGAGGAGCGAGGCCTCTACAAGAAGATGAAGGTGGGCGAACAGGCCATCTTTCTCGCCCGCTTAAAGGGTTTGTCGCGCCACGAGGCTCTCGTAAGACTGAAAGAGTGGTTTACACGTTTCGGCATCGAGGAGTGGTGGGAGAAACGAATCGAGGACCTGTCGAAGGGTATGGCCCAGAAGATTCAGTTTATCACAACCGTACTTCACTCGCCAAAGTTGCTCATCTTCGACGAGCCTTTCTCGGGCTTCGACCCTATCAACGCCAACCTGCTGAAAGAGGAGATTTTGCGCCTTCGCGACGAGGGTGCAACCATCATCTTCTCGACCCACAATATGGCCAGCGTCGAGGAGATTTGCGACCACATAACACTCATCGACCGTTCGCACAACATACTCTCGGGTCGCGTCGATGAGATTCGTCGCAGCCACGGTGGCGACACCTTCGAGGTGCGATTCCGAGGCGACAACACAGCCTTTGAAGAGGCTATCGCACCACTTTGCGACATCATCGAGAGCGAGCGCGACATCACAGGCCTATACACCACAAAGATTCACATTCGCAACCACGACACGCGCGCCGCTGTCGCTGCCATAAACGAGGCGGTCGAGTTGCGCACCTTCTCGGAGGTTGTACCAAGTATGAACGACATATTTATCCGTGCCGTGGCAGGCAATCTGTAACGACCCGACCAACAACAAAGAGTTCGAATTATGAAGAATATAAGTCTGATAATCGCTCGCGAATTTAAGGAGCGTGTCTATAAAAAATCGTTTATCATAACAACGCTGTTGATGCCGTTGATTATGTTGGCTCTCGCCATTGCGCCGACGCTGATAATGATGTATGCCACGGGCGACACCCGCCAAATCACGGTCATCGACCATAGTGGCATCGTCGCCTCGCAACTCGCATCAAACGAGGAGGTTGCATTTACCGTTTCGGAGAGCAACTCGTTGCAGGAGGAGTTGAAGCGCTCACTCGAAAGCGAGAATTTCGGCGTTCTGTGCATCGGCAAGGATATTGTCGCCAACCCGAGCGACGTACAACTCTACACCAACTCTTCGTCGTCGCTTATGGTCGAAGAGGGTATCGCACGACAATTAGAGGAGATTATCGAGGAAGAGCGACTCAAAGAGTACAACATCGACAACCTCAAAGAGATTATGGAGCAAATCAAGGCCGACGTAAACCTCTCGACCTTCCGCACTAGCGAGGAGGAGGGCGAGCAGGGCAAAGCCTCGTCGTCGATTGCATCGAGTATTGTCGGTATGTTGCTCGGTTTTGTTCTCTACTTCTTCCTTGCAATCTACGGCTCGATTGTTATGCAGAGCATCATCGAGGAGAAGAGTTCGCGCATCCTCGAAGTATTGGTTTCGACCGTCAAACCATTTGATTTGATGATGGGCAAGATTCTCGGTGTGGCCCTGGTTGCCGCCACGCAGATTGCCGTATGGGGCATACTCCTGATTATCACGAGCGGAGTGATTATGCCTTTGGTCGTTGGCGAGGAGGTGATGGCCGAGGTGGCTGCCGTACAGGCAGGTACCGACATTACTACCCTATCGGCAAGTGGTATCGATACCGATATGATAACCGCTATGGCCTCGGTACTCGACACGGGCTACATCGCCCAACTTGTCGGACTGATGCTTGTCTTTATGGTTGGTGGCTTCCTGCTCTACGCCGCTATGTACGCAGCCGTTGGCGCAAGTGTAGACGAGGCGCAAGATGCACAGCAACTCACCATTCCGATTACCATTCCGATTATCCTCGCATTTATCATAACCACAATGGTTATGAACGACCCAAATTCGCCTCTCGTATTCTGGTTTTCGATAATCCCGTTCACATCGCCTATCGTGATGATGGCCCGCATACCGAGTGGCATACCTGCTTGGGAGGTTGCGCTCTCGATTGTGTTGCTCTATGCCACATTCGTCGTGATGGTATGGCTCGCCGGCAAGGTCTATCGCGTAGGTATATTTATGCACGGCAAAAAACCATCGTTCAAAGATTTGTGGCGCTGGATTAGGTATTAGAAATAGGCATAATAAGCAGAATGGGTAGCCCGTAATTTTCAGGCTACCCATTCTGCTTATTACACCACCCCACTCTAACGAATCAGGAGCGACGAATCGCCATACGACAGAAATCGGAAATCGTGCGAGAGCGCGTAGTCGTAAATCTTGTGCCAATCCTCGCCCAAATATGCCGAGACGAGCAACAACAAGGTCGATTTTGGCTGATGGAAGTTGGTTACGATATTGCGCACAATGCGGAACGAGTAGCCAAGCGGAGTAATCATTATCTGCGTTGCAGCGTGCAGACGCTCCAAGCCCTGTTGCTCCATATATAATATAAGTATATCGAGTGCCTCCTCGCCCGAGAAATCGGCTGGAATATCATAGAGTTCCCACTGC
>JAGBWT010000042.1 GCA_017629615.1 Alistipes sp.
CAGGTGACCCAAAATTGATTTTAGGCGAGATTATACAACGCTCGGCAAAAAAAGAGGCCGATGGGTAGTACCTCTGTACGTCCCATTGGCCTCGTTTTTGTTAGCGGAAGTAGAATCCGCCTACAAATCAATTTTTAGAAGTACATAGGAGTATTATCCTTAACCTCTATGCTCTGCATCAACGAAGGGAATGCCATCGTTGCATTGCGCTCGGCGGTAGCCTGTGCCTTAACCTTCTCGGCCTCGGCAGTCTGTGGCTCATCAACAGTATCAACAGCATCGACAACAACTACGAACGCACCGCTACGGCCCTTGATAGGTGCCGACAACTTGCCGCTCTCCAAAGCCGACAATGTACCCATAACACGCAACTCCATCGAGCCTGCGCCTGTGAGTGAACCGCCCGACTTGGCCTTCTCGAAGTTGATTACCGGCTCATCGATAGCCTCGGCAACAGCCTCGATAGTCTCGCCCTGCATCTTGGCAGCGATATACTCAAACTTCTTATCGTTGAGCAATAGATTCTTGATAGTATTCGAAACCTCCGACAATGGACGGTACTCTGCATCGTTCACAGCTGTAAGTACAGCTACAACATAGTTGTTACCAACCTTGATAACGTCCGACACCTCGCCAATCTCGGCCTCGCCAGCCCAACGAACAACGCCAATCGAGCTACCGTCGATGCCACGAACATTACGCTCGCCACGGTTGATGTTAATCGAGCGCGACGACAACGAGCCTGCCGATGCTGTCTGGTTGAACTTATCGACCGAACCCTTTGCGCTCAATGCGAAGTTGTTGGCCAACGTACGAACATCGAAGTCGGTCGTACCCGAAGCAACAACAGGAACTTCGAGTGTTGCAAGGCGCAAGTGCTTCTTCATCTTGCCCAACTTAACAACCTTAACAAGCTGGATATTGTTTGGCATATCAATCACAACAACATCGCCTACACGCTTGCCATAGAGTGCATTTGCGAACTCGCTACCGAACTCCGAGTAGGCAATCGTACCAATTTCGCCACCATTTGCAGCGTTCTCGGCAATCGAGTACTGTGCAGCCAAATCCTCGAACTTCGCCTTACGCGACTTCAACACACCGAAGAGGCTGTCGGCCAAAGCCTTATCGTTATAATTGAGAACGATATGCTTCAACGTAAGCGAATCGGCTACATTGCGGCTTTCGAGTACGCGAGTTGCACGCCACTCGTTGCCCACCAACTCCGGACCATACATCTGACCCTTCGAGAGAGTCTTCGACTCTGCCTCCGAAAGCTGTGCCAAAGCGACAAAGTTTGGAGCGATATTGATGTCGCGATTCTCACGCGAGAATGCTACCAAGTCGGTTGCCTTCGAGAACTTCTCGGCAGCGGCATTCACCTCGGCCTCAATCTTGCTCTTATCGGCATCGGTTGGCTCAACCTCGAACTCAACATACGAAATCGAACGGAACGGAGTCTGCTTATACTGCTTCTTGTGAGCGTTGTAGTAGGCTTTAATCTCGCTATCCGACACAGTCACCAACGAATCGGCAACGTCGCTATAACGCACACGAACATAGCGACCATTGTAGGTCGTGTTGGCTGCCTTAACACCCTGCTCAACCTCCAAGCTGTTGGCATAAGCGCTCTTGCGAGTAAGGTGCGAGAACTTGCTTGCCTGACGGCTGAAAAGAATCTGCTTCTTCAACACCGACCAAACACGCTGCAACTGCGGCTCGGTTTGGGCGCGAGTGATAAAGTCGGTCAAAGCTGCAACATCGAGGCCTGCGGTCTGCTGATTGCCGAAGTACATCGACAACACGTCCGACTGATGCTCACCACGCAACATTCCGCCATACTCACCCTGCGAAACGGTCATACCCATCTCGTTGAATGCAGGAACAAACACGCGGTCGGTTGTGAGCGACTGCAACGCCGAGCTAATCTGCTGCAACACCTCCTGGTCGGTCGAAGCCTCACCTGTAAGAGCCTTCACCTCTTCGAGGGCAGCCGAGAACTCCGATGCCGTTACTGCATCGCCACCGATTTCGCAAACCTCTGGGTCATTACCCGTAAAGCCCATCTCATCTCGCAACGAGAGGACAAAAGCCAAGAGTGCGCCTCCGATAATAACCGAGAGAATCACACCATACTTGGTTCTCATTGTATTCAAACTTGCCATATCAAAATGTTTTTATAATTTTAATTTTTCGTCTTATACTTTTTCAAACCTTCAAAGATAGTAATTTTATCGATACGAAGTATCGTTTTTTACTATTTTTTAATAATTGTAACCTTCGCCAACTCTATTCGTGAGCGCGTCGTGCGCAAAATCTTGATTCGCAACTCTCCAACCTCAATCTCGGTGCCGGCCATAGGCAACTCCTCGTATTGGGAGATTATATAACCCGCAAGGGTATCGTACTCATCACTCTCGGCCAGACCCAAATCGTATTTATCGTTGAGATACTCCACCTCCAAGCGGCACGAAAAGACATATTCGCCCTCGCCAACCTGCTTCTCAATCATCTCCTCGTCGTGCTCGTCCTCAATCTCGCCAAAAATCTGCTCCAACACATCTTCGAGCGAGATAATTCCGGCCGTGCCGCCAAACTCGTCAATAACGACCGCCACATTGCTCTTGCGCTTGATAAATTGGGTCAGCATCTCCTGCAACGGCAATGTCTCGGCAACATAATCGACCTTCATCAGCACCTCCTCGATGCTCTTTGGACCTCGGAAGAGACTCTTCGAATTAACGTAGCCGATAATGTTATCTATCGAGTCGCGCCAAACGAAGATACGCGAATACTTCGACTCGACAAATCGGGTCATCAGCTCCTCAATCGTTGTATCGTCGCTATCGACCGCCTCGACATCGACGCGCGACACCATACAGTCTCGCACACGAAGGTCGGCAAAGTCGAGTGCATTTTGGAACATCTTGATTTCGGTCTCCGACTCCGTCTGTGGCTCGGCATTATTGGCTTCGAGCAGACTTTCGAGGTCGCTCTTATCGAACGAATGTTGCACATCGACCGACACGGGTTTGCGGCCAAAGATTCGCAACAAGGCATAGGAGAGCAACGTCGTAAAGCGAGCTATCGGATAGAGCAACAGATAGAAGAGGTAGATAACCGGCGAGAAGAATCGATAGTAGAAGTTGGGGTTGGAACGCACTATCGACTTTGGCAGATATTCGGCCGTAAATATCACTATCACGGTCGGAACAATGGTTTCGAGCAGGAAGGAGCCGTGGTCGTATATACCCTGCCACCCCATCAGGTAGGCTACGCAGCGAATCAGTTGCGACATACACATCGAGTATATGACCAACGTAATGTTGTTGCCGACCAAGATGGTTGTAATATATTGACCTTGATTGCGCGAAAAGAGCGATGCGATATAGTCGAACACGCGGCTCTGCTTACGGTCGATTTCGAGTTTCAGGCGGTTCTTATTAAGAAACGCCAACTCCATACCCGAGAAGAACGCCGACAGCACGAGCATCAATACGATAATGACCAACGACGTCAGAATGTCGTTCATCATCGTCGATTGCTCTACGACTTCCACGCCACTGACCGTGGTATTCACCACGCCAACACCGACGCTATCCGCCACAATATTATTTATGGTTTGGCCCATATCTCTAAATCTCTTCAATAGCCACGCCTACTCTATACGCTCTATGCGACGACTACCCGCAGGTCGCGAACTATGCAAGTCGTTCTTAACTCGGCGTGTTGGTTGCGCTCCCTTTTTGCGCGTTGTTGTCGCACTCTTTTCGCTCGACGAAGCCGTCTCCTCGCTACGCGGTTGGGCGGTTGCAGTCGAATCGCTACGACCAAGCAGGTCGCTCTCCTCCATCTGCATCTTGCCCTTCCAACGACGGAATTTCAACTCGACCAACTCCTCGTCCGACTCACAGCCCTCGCAGAAGTGGGTGTCGGTATCATCGACTATCTTCGTATCGACATTCGAATATATGCGCTTGGTTTGAGAGTCCCAAAATAGTTGCTGCGTAAAGAGACGCGTACCATCGTACTTCGTCACCTTAACATTACCCTTTGCCTCCCACAACTTACGCTTCTCGTAATAGATAGCGTAGTCGGCAACCAAAGTCGCATTGGTAGTTGTCAGCGAATCGTCTTGGAAGGTTGTAATCGAGATTCCCTTACGGAACTCGCGATAAGGGTCACGACCCAACGTATAGCCTTCGAGCAACGGCGTTGTGAAGCGGTAGGCCTTACGGCCATTCTCACTGACGACAATCGTCAGATTCTCGCTCTGCTCGGTCATAACATTCTCCAACGTCTCGACCGACTGCCGTTTCTCCTCTTGGCACGAATATAGCAAGATAGCACTCCCCGCAAAAAGGAGTGCTACCACTACATATTTGATTGTTTGTGCTATCAAAATGAGACTACATCTAACGGGCCGAAAAACTCCCGACCCACGACAATGTATTATTGCAAGCGCGCACGAACAGTTGTCGATACATTACGCGCATAACCGCAGTTTACGACATAATTATCGCCATCGTTCAACTCGTTGAAGAAGCACTCCTCCTTGGTTGGCCAAGCAGCACGGTACTGTGCAGCCAACTGACGAGCAGCATCAACGCGGTCAGGGTCACTAACCTCCAACAACGGAATAGCCTGCTGCATAAGGTCGTATGCCACCCAATAGATTGCCTGACGAGCCAAGCCCTCACCTGTTGCGCCCGAAACATAGCACTGTGCGAGGAAGAACGGAACGTATGCGTTATCCGGATTGAGCTGCTTCGCTGCGCGGAACGACTCAACAGCAGCCGGAATATCGTTGGTAGCCATTTCGAGCATACCGATACTTACCAACAACTTCTCCTTACCAACAGGGTCGGTCTCCGAAGCATAAGCCTCGCGGAGATATTGGTTAGCCTTCTCAAAGTTCTTCTGGTCCTGGAACTTGGTCGCAAGAGCCATTGCAATATCTGCCGAAGGCTGCATAGCGTAGAGCTTCTCACCTACGGTGAAGAAGAAGTCGCTCGAACACTTTGCACGGGTAAGCAAACCGTATGCCTGCGCTACAATCTTCACGTCCTCCGGAGCATCGGCCATCTTCTTCGAGAAGATAGTCTCGATATTCTCGCACGACGCAGCACCACTCGTAGCGAAGAGCTCCTCAAACTGCTTCTTGAACTCCTCCTGCTCTGGTGCTATACCCTCGTAGTGGAACGAGTTGGCATCGTATACATTTACCAAGTCCATAGCGTCGGTGAAACCATTGGCATAGTCGTCGCAAATGTTCTTGAAATAGATTGCAACCAACTCGGCATCGGCCTTACCATAGGCCTCGGTCTGTGCTGCAATAGCCAACTCGAAAGCTGCGCGAACACCCTCACGGTCGTCGGCTCTCAATGTGAGAATCTCACGAGCCTTACGCTCCAACAGATATACGCGACCACGCTTTGGGTGCGAGCCGAAGTGCTGCAAACGCAAGTCGTAGAGTGTCAAAATCGAATCGACATAGATATTCTTCTCGGCTACCGACTCGGCACGGTTAATCTTCTGCTTATAGAGCTTCACACCATTGACATAGATGTTCTCCGAAGCCGCAGGACAATTTACGAGCAACTGCTGCAAATACTTCGCTGCCGAATTAAAGTTACGGTTATTAACCTCTTCTTTGAGAAAATCGTTGGCGAGCATATTGTCGCGACGCGATTCAACTGCTCCCCATTTTGCGTAACGAGGGTCGCTTAAATCCTGCGCTACCGCTGCGGTTGCAAGCATAACGAGCAGGCCCGACAGCAAAAATTTAACATTTTTCATTTTTGTTATTTTTTTATTGTTTATTGTTAATTTTCTTCATTTATAACCAGCTTCGGACTAATCGAATTTAGGTCGAACAAACCAATAATCCTCTCCAAAGAGCGAAAGACCGAGCGACACCTTAAAGTAGTTCTGCTTAACCAGACCGATACGGCGATTGGTTTCGGAGGTTACAACCGAGGCCAAAGCGCCACGACCACCAACCTCAACTCCTATATCGATGCTCGTTGCACCCATAAATCGCAATGGGAAACCAAAACCTGCCGTTACGGCCCATTGGTTTATATTGCTACCACCAAACTGCTGGTAGTATTGACCGTAGCGACCACCCACTCGATACGAAACACGACGCAGATAGTGACGCACATCGAAACGGTTTGGCGTATATTCAAAACCGGCTTTGATGGTCGAGGTGTCGCGGTATCGCACCGACAGACCTCCGTAACCATTCTCCTCGTGGAAGCCCTCGTTGCCACCCCAGCCCTGCCATTCGTAATCGACACCGGCCGAGAATTGGGTATCCTGATACATCACTCCGGCATTAACCGTATGGGGCAGACGCATTTGGCCACGCTCATCGTCGCTGACAATGATTGTCGTCTTATTGTCGTCGATTGCCATCATCTTCGACACCTTCGGGCGAAGCGGACCTCCATAGTCGTATGTTGCACCGAGCGTGAGA
>JAGBWT010000043.1 GCA_017629615.1 Alistipes sp.
TGTAGCCGATTCGGCCCACGCCCGTTTCGATGCCCGCGAGCGCGAATACACCTACTTTATATCGCCCTCGAAGAGCCCGTTTCTTCGCCATTCGGCCTGAATATACCACGTGCCACTCGATGTCGAGGCGATGAACGAGGCGGCTTCAAAGTTGCTCGAATTTAGCGACTTTACGTCATTTGCCAAACTCAATTCCAATAATAAGACCAATATCTGCCGTATAATGCGGGCCGAGTGGAGTGTTCGCGACGACGGGGTGCTTTGCTTCACTATTCGTGCCGACCGCTTCCTTCGCAATATGGTGCGCTCGATTGTCGGAACGTTGGTCGATGTTGGTCGAGGTCGTTATACGGTTGCCGACTTTGTCGATATTGTCGCTGCTCGCGATTTATCGCGGTCGAGTGCCGGCGCACCTGCGCAGGGTCTATTTTTGAGCGACGTAGTCTATCCGTCGGAGTTATTTTCGCGAGCATAAATCTCGTTTTGTGTAAAAAGCGTCACTTTGAGCGCATTTGCTTTGCGCTTTCGGGCGATTTTTTGTATCTTTGTCAGTTATCTTTTTTGTTGATAAGACAATTATGAAGGCTGCTATCATAGGATACGGAAAAATGGGCCACGAGATTGAGCGCATATTGCTCGAACGAGGCCATTCGGTCGAACTTATTATCGACCAGTATAACGTCGATTTGCTTTGCCACGAGAAGTTGCAGGGTATCGATGTTGCTATCGAATTCACCACACCACAAACGGCTTATGCCAATATTAGAACCTGCATCGAAGCGGGGGTCGCTGTGGTCAGCGGTACAACCGGCTGGACCGAGCGACTTCCCGAATTGCAGGCGTTGTGTCGCGAGAGGGGTAGTGCGATGATTTATTCATCGAACTACTCGCTCGGCGTCAATATCGCTTTTCGTCTCAATCGCCGTCTGGACGAGTTGATGAACGGTTGCAACAACTACGATGTTGCCATCGAGGAGATCCATCACACCCAGAAGAAAGACGCTCCGAGCGGTACGGCCATAACGCTTGCAAACGATATAATTGAGCGTGTGGAACGCAAGTCGGAGTGGCACTGCATCGAGCCTCAAAAGGGCGAGCAGTCGCATACGACAGCCGCAAGTATTGAGATTACCTCGTTGCGCGAGGGTGCAGTCCCTGGAACGCATACCGTGACCTACACCTCGGCCGACGACGTTTTGGAGTTAAAACATACGCTCAAAAGTCGTAGTGCTTTGGCTACGGGTGCGGTTATTGCAGCCGAGTTTGTTTGCGGTAAGAGCGGAGTCTTTACAATGGACGATATTCTAAAAGTGTAATTTTTTCGGATTATGGATAAAATCAAACAAATCTTTGGTAATCGGTGGGTGAAGTTTTCGCTCGCTACGATAGCCTATCTGCTGTTGTGTGTCGTTTGGACGGGCAATTTGTGGATGCTCTTCGGTTTGCCATTTATCTACGACTATTTCATATCGCGCCTCTTCTATCGATATGTTTGGCGATATAACGAAGTGCTGTGTGAGCGCAGTGCAATATATAAGTATATCTACGGTTGGGTCGATGCTATTGTGTGGGCTGTGGGAGCAGCGACGTTGATACATCTATTCGTATTCCAACTCTACCAAGTGCCAACATCGTCGATGGAGCGAACGATTCTTGTGGGCGACTATCTCTATGTCAGCAAGGTGTCATATGGCCCACAAGTGCCTAATACGCCATTATCGATGCCGTTTATCTACAATACGATGCCGTTCTCTACAACCGCCAAATCATATTCGGAGGCCATTAAGTGGGATTATCACCGACTTAAAGGTTTGCAGAAGGTTGAGCGCGACGATGTTGTAGTCTTCAACTTCCCGGCAGGCGATACCGTTCTGCTCGAAAATCAGGCTGTAACCTACTACGATGTGCTGCGCGAATATCAGGCAAGCTATGGTGTTGAGGAGGGTCGTCGCCGTCTTAATAGCGACTATACTGTTGTTGCTCGCCCTGTCGATAAGCGCGAAAACTATATTAAGCGTTGCGTTGCGCTTCCTGGCGATGTGTTGCGCATTGTCGATGGCCAACTCTTTGTAAATGACGCTCCTCAAAAGGCGATTTCGGCCATTCAACACATCTACTTCGTTCAGACAACGGCTCCGCTTACGCAATACACGTTCGACAAGTTGGGTATTACCGAGTATAGCGGCAATGCTCCATACTACTATGTCACGATGAACGAGGAGATTGCCGAGCAGTTGCGCAAGATGCCTATCGTAAGCGATGTAGTGCGCTACAATGAGCAGGTGACCTCGCTGTCGGTATTCCCGAACGATGCCTCCTACGATTGGACCTCCGACCGCTTTGGTCCGCTGTGGGTTCCGGCAAAGGGCGCTACGGTTACCCTTACGCTCGAAAACCTGCCACTCTACGAGCGTATTATCGACCAATACGAGGGTCACGACCTTCGTGTCGAGGGCGAACAGATATTTATCGACGGCATACCGACTACCTCCTATACCTTCGCTATGGACTACTACTTTATGATGGGTGACAATCGCCATAACTCGGCCGATTCGCGTTTCTGGGGCTTTGTTCCGGAGGACCATATCGTCGGTAAGGCGTTGTTCATAGTCTTTTCGAAGGGTGACGATGGAGTACGTTGGGACCGAATTTTCAAGAAGATAGAGTAGCAAACGATGACTCCAAAAGATAGTTATCTGACCCTTGCAGCTCCTGCCGAGAGCGCGATGCGTGAGCGTAGCAGTAAATTTATTGCCTACGCCTATCCGGTGACGGACGAGGAGCAGATACGCACACATTTGGAGGCCATCTATAAAGAGTTCTACGATGCAACCCACCACTGCTACGCTTGGCGTTTAGGCCCAAATGGCGAGCAGTTTAGGGCTAACGACGATGGCGAGCCATCGGGTACGGCTGGTAAGCCGATTCTCGGGCAGTTGCTGTCGCAGGATATTACCGATTGTTTGATAGTTGTTATCCGATATTTCGGTGGCACCAAACTTGGTGTTTCGGGCTTGATACAGGCCTACCGAGAGGCGGCACAAGATGTGTTGGCCAATGCCGAGATTATCGAAAAGACGGTCGATAGGGTTATTAAGGTCGATTTCTCCTATATCTCGATGAATGGCGTTATGCGCGTAATAAAGGAGATGTCGCCACGCATCGACGAGCAGTCTTTCGACAACCTATGCACGATGCGTCTGCGTATTCGCGAGAGTGAGGCCGACCAGCTTATCGCCAAACTATCGAAGGTCGAGGGTGTAACAATAGAGTAGCAGAATGGCAAAGTCGATATACATAAAGGGCGCACGAGTTCACAATCTCAAAAATATCGAGGTTGAGATACCGCACAACACCCTGACGGTTGTAACCGGCCTCTCGGGGTCGGGTAAATCGACATTGGCGTTCGACACAATCTTTGCCGAGGGCCAGCGTCGCTATGTCGAGAGTCTCTCGTCGTATGCTCGCCAATTTTTGGGTCGTATCAATAAGCCCGAGGTCGATATTATTACAGGCATTGCCCCTGCTGTGGCTATTGAGCAAAAGGTCAATACCCGCAATCCTCGTTCGACCGTTGGTACAACGACCGAAATCTACGACTACCTGAAACTCCTATATGCCCGTGTCGGTAAGACCATATCGCCAATCTCGAATTGCGAGGTGCGATGCTATACGATCGACGATGTGGTCGAGTATATGCTCTCCGAGGGCGAAGGACAGCGAGCAGTTGTGGCGCTGCCGTTACAACTTAAAAAGGGTCAGGGTCTTATCGAGAAATTGACGTTGCTCGTTGCCGATGGTGTAATCCGTTTGTGGCGCGATGGCGAGTATCTGCTTATCGACGACTTTCTGCCGCAAATCGACTCCTCAACCTCTATTGATGGGTTGTATATAGTTATCGACCGCGTGGTTGTTGCGTCGGACGACGATACGCTGACCCGTATGCGCGAGTCTGTATCGCGAGCATTTGGCTATGGAACGCATAGTTGTACGATAATCTTCTCGCCCGATAATATCCGCTCCTTCTCGGCAACATTTACGGCCGACGGTATCGACTTTGAGCCACCAACCGAGCATCTGTTCAGTTTCAACAATCCGCTTGGTGCTTGTCCGACTTGTGAGGGCTATGGCAAGATTGTCGGTATCGACGAGGACCTGGTTGTTCCCGATAAGTCGCGTTCGATTTACGACAACGCAATCGCTTGTTGGCGAGGCGATACGATGCGAGCCTTTCGCGACAAGTTGGTCGCCAATGCCTATAAATTCGACTTCCCGATACACGAGCCATACCACAAACTCACCGACGAGCAGCGTCGCCTGCTGTGGCGTGGTAACGAATATTTCGAGGGTCTCGACGCATTTTTTGACTATCTCGATTCGGAGCGTCGAAAGATTCAGTTCCGAGTGCTGAAAGCCCGCTACACGGGCAAAACAATATGTCCGACGTGCGAAGGTTCGCGCCTGCGTAAGGAGGCACTCTATGTCAAGGTTGGCGGCAAGAGTATTGCCGAACTTGTCGTGATGACGGTCGATGCGCTTATCGACTTCTTCGCGACACTCTCGCTCGATGAACACGATACAAATGCGGCGCGAAGAGTCATCACCGAAATTCGCAACCGCCTCCAATATTTGAGCGATGTGGGCTTGGGCTATCTTACCCTCGACCGCCTATCTTCGACTTTGTCGGGTGGCGAGAGTCAGCGAATCAATCTCTCGACCTCGCTTGGTAGCAATCTTACGGGGTCGCTCTATATCCTCGATGAGCCGAGCATCGGCTTGCACCCACGCGATACACATCGACTTATCAAGGTGTTGAAGCAGTTGCGCGATATGGGCAACACGGTGATTGTCGTGGAGCACGAGGAGGAGGTTATCCGCGCTGCCGACAATTTTATCGACATCGGCCCAAAGGCGGGTTTGGAGGGTGGCCGAGTTGTCTTTAACGGCCCGATTGCAGCCCTCCCGAAGGCAAAAGAGAGCCTTACGGCCGACTATCTGTGTGGTCGTTGCGAGATTGCACGTCCGCTTACGACCCGTCCGTGGCGTAATTATATCCGCGTCAAGGGTGCGCGTATGAACAATTTGCAGAACATCGACGTGCGCATACCTCTCGGCGTTATGACCTGCATCACGGGTGTCAGTGGCTCGGGTAAATCGACCCTTGCCAAAGGCATACTCTATCCTGCATTACGTCGAATGATTATGGAGAGTGGCGACCGTCCGGGCGATTTCGACGGAATTGATGGCGATGTAAAATTGGTGCGCAGTATCGAGATGGTAGACCAAAATCCTATCGGCAAATCGTCGCGTTCCAACCCTGTGACCTATATCAAGGCCTACGACGAGATTCGTCGCCTCTATGCCGAGCAGCCCTTGGCTAAACATACGGGCATCGCACCGAGCAACTTCTCGTTCAATGTGGCGGGAGGTCGTTGCGAGGCGTGTCAAGGCGAGGGCGTTATAAAGGTTGGTATGCAGTTTATGGCCGACATCGAACTGACTTGCGAGGCGTGTGGTGGTCGTCGTTTCAAGGACGAGATTCTCGATGTTAAGTATCGTGGCAAGTCGATTTGCGACCTGCTCGATATGAGTATCGACGAGGCGATAGCCTTCTTTGAGGCCGATGCCGACAATCCGATTTGTCGTCGAATTGTCGAGCGACTGATGCCGTTGCAGGAGGTAGGCTTGGGTTATATCAAACTCGGCCAATCGTCATCGACCTTGTCGGGAGGCGAGAGCCAGCGTGTCAAACTCGCATCGTTTATCGCCAAGGATTGTGGGCAGGGTAGTATTCTCTTTATCTTCGACGAGCCGACTACGGGTCTTCATTTCCACGACATCAACTGCCTGCTCCACGCCTTCGATATGTTGATTTCCAATGGCCATACGGTCGTTATTGTCGAACACAATATGGAGGTTATCAAGTGTGCCGACCACATTATCGACCTCGGTCCCGAGGCGGGCGATAAGGGTGGCAGGGTAGTCTTCGAGGGTACGCCCGACGAGTTGCTCGACAAGTGTGACGAGAGCCACACTGCGAAGTTCCTAAAACTGAAAACTTTTTGAGTTGAGAATTGAGAGATTTTTCTAATAACCCCTAACGCCCCTAACAAACAATAATTCTGCATTTTGAATCCTGAATTTTACATATACGAACTATCGAACGGCATTCGTTGCATACACCGCCAGGTGCGTAGTGGCGTGGCACGATGTGCGATAATGATAAATGCCGGTACTCGCGACGAACGCAAGGGCGAGGAGGGCATCGCCCACTTCACCGAGCACGGCTTCTTCAAGGGTACGGAGCATCGCAAGGCCTACCAAGTGAACTGTCGCTTGGAAAACCTCGGTGGCGAGCTGAACGCCTATACAACCAAGGAGGATACGACAATTCACGCAA
>JAGBWT010000044.1 GCA_017629615.1 Alistipes sp.
GAGCGGCGACGAGGAGTTGTGCAAAGCCTTCCTCAATGGCGAGGATATTCACTCGGCTACGGCTGCCAAGATTTTCCACAAGAGCATCGATGAGGTGACAGCCGAGGAGCGACGTCGTGCCAAGACGGCCAACTTCGGCATCATCTACGGCATCTCGGCCTTTGGTCTTGCACAGCGACTTGATATTCCGCGCTCGGAGGCCAAAGCCCTTATCGACGGCTACTTCGCTTCGTATCCGCAGGTACGCGAATATATGGAGCGTGTGGTCGATGAGGCTCGCTGCCGAGGCTACGTCACAACACTCTTTGGTCGCCGTCGCTACCTTGCCGACATCGGCTCGCGCAACGCCAACGCCCGCCAACTTGCCGAGCGCAACGCCATCAACGCCCCTATACAGGGCAGCGCAGCCGACATTATGAAACTTGCGATGGTCGGTGTGGCACGTCGCTTTGCCGAGGAGGGAATACGCTCGAAACTGATTTTGCAGGTACACGACGAAATCGTCATCGACCTCCGCCCCGAGGAGCGCGAGAGGGTCGAGCGCATCGTGCGCGAAGAGATGGAGGGGGCAGCATCGCTCTCGATTCCGCTTGTGGTAGAGTGTGGCGTGGGTCGCAACTGGCTCGAAGCACACTAAACGCTCGGCACAACACGTTCTATTTAAGACCAACAACCGAAAACCTAAAAATGCAACAAGATATGAAGAGATTTTTAACCATCGCAGCCTTTACGGCACTCGCCTTTGGAGCCACAGCACAGAGCGTCCGCGAACGAGTCCTGGCCGACCCGCAACTCGCCCTCGGCGTCTATCGCCTCTACCCGACCGAGTTCAAGGCGCAGACCCCCGCACCAAAGGGTTTTAAGCCCTTCTACATCAGCCACTACGGCCGTCACGGCTCACGCTACATTCTGCGTGACGAGAAGTTCGACCACCCGCTTCGTGTCTTTGCCGATGCCGAGTATTTCGGCAAGCTGACACCCCACGGCAAGGAGGTCTATGCCCGCTTGAAGGAGGCTTGCAAACATAGTTACGGTCGCCCTGGCGAATTGACGCTCAAAGGTCAGGAGCAACACCGTCAGATTGCCGCCCGTATGTACAAAAATTACAAGTCGGTATTCAAGAAGTGTGAGTCGATTGACGCCAAGAGTACCATCGTGCCGCGCGTGCTTATCAGTATGACCGCCTTCTGCGACGAGTTGATGCGCCACGACAACTCGCTCGACATTCACTACGAGTGCGGTCGCCCGTTCCAGCGTTGGCTCAACCCCTACTACAAGGACAACGACCCACGCCTGGCAAAGTATATCGACCGCTTCCGCCACACCGCACCCCGTCACGAGAAGTGGTATAGGGAGTGGCGCAAGTATCGTCGCGAAAACGTCGATATTACACGCCTGCTCGAATCGCTCTTCAAGAAGGACTACGTCAAGAGTATGCCTCTGCCACACGACTTTGTATTCCACCTCTTTAAGAGCGTCACAAGTCTGCCCGGAACACCTACCGAGGTCGATATGCTCGACATCTTCACACCGCAGGAACTCTACGAGCAGTGGCGACTGGTCAATGCCATATTCTACTACGAGAAGGGCCCTTCGGGCATAGAGGGCGGCTTCCTCGATGGAGTCTCGGCTCCGTTGCTCGAAGCGATGCTCGACGATGCCGACCAGAAGGTTGCCGAGGGCAAGCCTGCCGTGTCGTTGCGCTTCGGCCACGACGGCAATATTATGGGTCTGCTCAACTCGATGCGCATCGAGGGTTGGAGCAAGAGGGTCGAAGGCTGGGAGCAAATCGAAGAGGTTTGGCAGGACTTCAATATCCCGATGGCCTGCAACCTGCAATGGATTTTCTACCGCAACAAAAAGGGCGAGGTGCTGGTAAAGATGCTGCTCAACGAGGAGGAGATTCGCTTCCCTATCGAGAGCGACATCGCCCCATACTACCGCTGGGAGGAGGTCAGCAAGCACTACCGCGAGCAGCTGCCAAAGATTTATGAGAAGGGTGGTTACAACCGCCTCGAAACATTGCAATACTAAAAACTAATATAAAACTAACTTAACAACTATGAAAAGACTACTCTTATTCGTTGCCGCAGCATTTGTCGCAACAACAATCTCGGCTCAAACACCCGAGAACTCCGACGACCGCGTCTTTGTACCACAAACCGAGTCGGGCGTGCGTCGCATCGTCTCAATCCCCGACATCGACGGCTACCTGACCCTCAAAGGCGACTTCCATATGCACACCGTCTTTGCCGATGCAACCGTGTCGCCAATCGGTCGCGTGCGCGAGGCTTGGCACGACGGCCTCGACGTAATCGCTATGACCGAGCATATCGCCGTACATAAGACCGAGGGCATCAAACTCGTCGATTACAACCTGCCTAACAAGTTGGCTATCAAGGAGGGCAAGAAGTGGGGTCTGCTCGTTATCCCCGGTGCAGAGATTACCCGCACCAAGCCTTTCGGCCATATGAACGCTCTCTTCTTGAAGGACTGCAACGTCTTTGAGGAGACCCGCTACCTGGTCGATGAGAAGGGTAAGTTGCTCCGCGACAAAGATGGCAACCGTATCCCTAACCGCGAAACCGAGATGAAGGACTTTGAGGCTGCCGAGAAGCAGGGCGCATTCATCATCTGGAACCACCCGGGTTGGCCCGACAAGAAGTGTACGCTCTACGACCTGCACAAGGGCCTTATCGAGCAGAAGCGTATCCACGCCGTCGAGATTTTCAACAGCCACGAGTGGTATCCAAAGGTCCTCGACTGGTTCGACACCTATGGTCTGCCAATGATGGCCAACACCGATATTCACAACCCTTCGGGCTTTGAGTATGGCCGCATCGTACGCCCTATGACCCTCATCTTCGCCAAGGAGCGCACCATCGAATCGGTACGCGAGGCGATGTTCGCAGGCCGTATGCTCGCACTCTTCACCAACAAGCTGGCAGGTCGCGAAGACCTTATTAAGCAGGTGATTGACAAGTCGTTGCAGGTGCGCGTAATCAACAAGAAGAAGGGCGTATTGGAGATAACCAACATCTCCGACATCACCTTCCGCACACTCTACGGCAACCGTATGAACCCTGTCGTATTCTACCCTCGCAGCGCAGTGCGCGTGACCATTCCGAAGGGTACGAAGGTCGAGTTTATCGACTGTATGGCAGGTCGCAACACCGTCAAGACCGAACTCTGGTAGAACCACCCAAAAAGAGAAAGACAATGGAAGATAACAAACCAAAAGGTCTGGAAATCGAACTTACACCCGAGGTGGGTATCGGCCAATACTCCAATTTGGCAATCATAGCCCACTCGGCGTCGGAGTTCATTCTCGACTTTGCCGCCATATTGCCCGGCTTGCAGAAGGCCAACGTGCGCTCACGAATAATCCTGACACCCGAACACGCGAAGCGTCTGCTTCTGTCGTTGCAGGAGAATGTGTCGCGCTACGAAAATACCTTCGGCCGCATCGACCTCGCACAAAGACCCGCCGCAGGCTTTAAGCCCGTCGGCGAGGCGTAGAGAGGAGCGAGGGAGAATGGGGTTTTGCTGGGTAGACTGGGTTTTGCTGGGTATTGCTGGGTAGACTGGGTATTACTGGGTAGACTGGAAGATTAGGGTCGTTAGGGGCGTTAGAGGCGTTAGGGTTTTTATTTTCTCTAAACTCCCTAAACTCTCTAAATTCCCCAATCTACCCAGCCTACTCATTCTACCCAGCCTACCCAGCCTACTCATCAACCCTATCAACCCTAAAATTGATTTTAGAAGAGGCTTTACAAGGCTCGGCAAAATTTATCGAC
>JAGBWT010000045.1 GCA_017629615.1 Alistipes sp.
AAGCCGAGAGCAGAGGGTGCTTGCACACTTTGCCGAGGCGCGAAGGAGGAAAAGCCTGCGCAGCAGGGTTAATGCAAAATGCAAAATGCAGAATTTTGGATGGGTAGTTTAGGGAATTTAGGGAGTTTAGGGAAAATGAAAACTCTAATAACCCCTAACGCCCCTAACGCCTCTAACGCCTCTAACGCCTCTAACGACCCTAATCTACCTAATCTCCCCACTCTCCCCACTCTCCCCATTCGCTCTGGTCAGCAGAGCCCGCCCCTTCCGCCCTCCCCCAATCTCATTTCTTGCCCAATGTTATTGCTATTCGGCGAAAAATCTTTATCTTTGTAAGATAAAGCGTTAAAAACCTATTTTATGGATTGGCTAATTCTTGTGGCAGGCCTTACGGCAGTGATTGTCGGAGCGACGTGGCTGACAAACGGCTCGGTCGCAATCGCCAAGCGGTTGCGTATGTCGGAGTATCTGATTGGTATGACAATCGTCGCGGTTGGCACATCGTTGCCCGAACTGACGGTCAGCACCGCCTCGACGTTGGCGGGCAAGGCCGATATTGCTATCGGCAACGTCGTCGGCTCCAACATCTTCAATACGTTGATGATTTTGGGCGTGTGTGCAATGCTGCGACCTATCGGCTTCACGCGCTCCAACGTGCGACTCGATATACCGTTGTGCTTGGGCGTGTCGTTGCTCCTGGCCGCGATGTTGTGGAATGTCGAACTCTCGCGCATCGAGGGCATCGTGTTGCTCGCGGGCTATGTGGCGGTGTTGCTATTCTCGTTCAAGGTCGGTAAGGCCGAGGGTGGGGCAGAGTCGGAGGAGCACTCCGAGGCCTCGTTCTCGTGGTGGCGCTCGGTTGCGCTCGTTGTGCTTGGCTTGTGCGGTTTGGTCTTTGGTGGCGACTTTACGCTCGATGCGGCGGTGTCGATTGCGGAGCGATATGGAGTGCCGGAGTCGGTGATTGCCATCACAATCTTGGCAGGCGGTACGTCGCTGCCCGAACTCGCTGCAAGTTCGGTGGCCCTCATTAAGGGTCACGGAGCGATGGCGTTGGGCAATGTTATCGGCTCCAATATCGCCAACATATTGTTGATTCTCGGCACCTGCTCGACTATTGCACCGCTGACGATGAGTGGCGTGACGATGGTCGATGTGTGGGTCGTAGTGGCGGCTATTGCTGTGCTGTTGCTTGCTACGTTGCTCTTGCGTGCGCGTCGCATATCGCGCGTGTTGGCCCTGCTGCTTTTGGTGGGCTATGGTCTTTATATGTGGTACTTGCTTAAAGCTTAATTGATATGACACCTAACGAATATGCGGATATTATCTCCGTCCTGCGTCGCGAAGTTGTGCCGGCCATAGGCTGTACCGAGCCTGTTGCTGTGGCGTTGTGCGTTGCAAAGGCGCGCGAGATACTCGGTCGTGAGCCCGAGCGTCTCGATGTTGCGCTCTCGCCCAATATCTACAAAAATGCTATGGGCGTCGGTATCCCCAATACGGGTATGACGGGTCTGCCTATTGCCGTTGCGCTTGGTGCGACCATAGGCCGCTCGGAGTTGGCGTTGGAGGTTCTGCGCGACACAACGCCCGAGGCTGTCGAGGCTGCCAAACGCTATATGGCCGAGGCGGCAATCCGAATCGACATCGACCGTGCGACCGACAAGATTCTCTATATCCGTGTCGAGGCTGCGGCGGGCGACGATGTGGCGGTGGCCGAGATTGCCGATTCGCACACCCACTTCACTGCGCTGATGCTCAATGGCGAGCCTCTCGCGAGTGGTGAGCGCGACGAGGTTGCAACGTCGGAGGCCGAGGCCGACGAGGGTTTGGGCTTGACGTTGCGTCGCGTATACGAATTTGCGACAACCGTGCCTTTGGCCGATGTCGAGTTTATGTGGCAGGCGGCCGAACTGAATATCGCAGCGGCCGAGATGTCGTTTGGTGGCGACTATGGCCACGGCTTGGGTCGTCTGTTGCACGAAAAGGCTTCGGGTACAATCTTTGGCGATACGCTCTTTACCCAGATTCTCTCCTACACGAGTGGTGCGTGCGACGCCCGTATGAGTGGCGCGATGGTGCCTGTGATGAGTAATTCGGGTAGCGGTAATCAGGGTATATCGGCAACCGTTCCGGTTGTGGTCTTTGCCCGTGCCAACAATGTCGAGCGCGACCAACTGCTTCGGGCATTGGTGTTGAGCCACCTGACGGTCATCTACATCAAAGAGAGCCTCGGTCGATTGTCGGCACTCTGCGGTGGTGTGGTTGCGGCAACGGGTTCGAGTTGCGGCATCACCTATCTGATGGGTGGCGACTACGAGCAGGTAACCTATGCCGTGAAGAATATGGTTGCCAACATTACGGGTATGATTTGCGACGGTGCAAAGCCGAGTTGCTCGCTCAAAGTGACGAGTGGCGTTGCGACAGCCGTACTCTCGGCTGCATTGGCTATGGAGCATCGCCATACGAGTTCGCTCGAAGGTATCATCGACGACGACGTCGATTGCTGTATCCGCAATATGACCTCGATTGGTCGTAGCGGTATGCGCGAAACCGACCGACTGATTCTCGAAATAATGACATCGAAAAAGCGATAACACAATGAAAAGACTCTTCGCCTTGTCGGCTCTGCTGGTTGTACTGTGTGGCGTCGCTTCGGCCCAGACGGCCGAGGAGTTACGAGCCATCGACCCGCTCTATGCCTACGAATTTTACCGCCCCTATCCGTTGGAGCAAATCGGCTCATTGTCGAGACCTCCG
>JAGBWT010000046.1 GCA_017629615.1 Alistipes sp.
CTCGCTTCTCATAGGCGAGACGCGAGGTTGTTGGATATTTCAGCTTATCGAACTCGGCAACAGCATTACAAATATCGGTAAGGAGCATATCGGCCATATCGCGCGTAAATCCCTGACGTACAACAACTCGCATCACAACCAAATCCTCGATATTCTTCGGCATCGTATAGGCAGGGACCATCCAACCACTCTGTTGCAACACGGCCTGCAAGTCGTAAAGAGTCCATTTTGCCGTCTTGTCGTACTCGGGGTTCATATACCAAATAAAGAGAGGATTGTCGAGCGACGCAGCGTAGTTCTTGAAGCACTTCATCTTGCCAATCTGCTCGTGGCAATAGCAAGCGATATTCATCGACTCCTGCTGAATCTGCTTGTAGCCCTCAAATCCATAGCGGATAAAGTTGTAGTACTGTCCGAGGATTTGGGCCGCAGGGCGCGAGAAGTTAAGGCCGACCTGTGTGATGTTGGCACCGAGATAGTTGACGCTGAACGACATCTGCTCGGGCAGACACTTCTTGTCGCGCCAAATAACCCAACCAAGACCCGGATAGACGAGGCCGTACTTATGGCCCGAGGTCGAGATTGAATAGACCCATTTCAGGCGGAAATCCCACTTAAAATCGGGTTTGAGGAATGGCAGAATAAAGCCACCCGAAGCGGCATCGACGTGGATAGCGACCTCGTAGCCCGTCTTTTTGTTGAAGGCATCGAGCTCCTTGTCAAGAGCCTCAATATCGTCGTTCAGGCCCGTCCAGGTCACGCCCGCGATTGGTACTACGCAGATGGTATTCTCGTCGCACATCTCGACAGCCTTCTTTGCATCGAGCGACGGACATTCGAGTGACAAAGGCACTTCGCGCATCTCCACACCCCAAAGTTGGGCGAATTTCTCCCACACGACCTGATATGCCGAGCTCAACACCATATTGGGTTTATCGCACGACTTACCCTCCTTCGTGCGGCGGGCTTTCCAACGCAATAGGGCCGCGACGCCACCCAACATACAGGCCTCCGACGAACCAATACCGACAGCACCCGTCTTCCACTCGGCCTTTTCGGGAGAGTTCCACAGATTGGCAACGATATTGATACAGCGACCACACATCACCGCCACTCGCGGATACTCCGTTTCGTCGATATAGTTGATATTGATTGCCTCGTTCATCAACTTGGTCGCATAGTCGTCCATATAGGTCGTAACGAAAGTTGCGAGATTCAATCGTGGCTGGGTTTGAGGATAGGTCTCGTCCTTAACCATCTGGTAGGCAGCCTCGGGACGCATACCGTGCTGTGGAATTTCGTTGGTTGGCGCAGCAGTCAGGATTGGCGTATCGGCCGTAGCTGTGGCTGTTGCACACTCACTCTTTTTGGAAGTTGAAAGTCGATTCATAGCTCTAAAATTTAAGATTAACACCCCAAACCAAATCCACAAACCATACCAAACAACAAAAAAGGTCGGTCTGCTAGTGCAAACCGACCCCGATATTTATGGGAGGTAGTCGCTACTTCACGCTAAACTTATAGGAGCCGCTACCAACACTATACTTAACATATCCATTCTCATAACCCACAGCCTTAACTGCGTTGTCGTCACACACAACAGCCTCGGCTGCCGATGCAGGTACAAAGACCTCGGCCGTAGTATTGAACGGAATCTCAACCGAGAGGCTCTTCAACGCATTGGCCTCGGCGGTCCAAGCAGCCTCAACAACACCATAAGGGGTCTCGGTCGATGCCGACATATTGGTAAAGTTGCCGCCAACGTGAGGACGAATTGCGATAGTCTTGTAGCCCGGTGCAGTCTCGCAGATGCCGACAGCACTACGATAGAGCCAATCGCCAATCGAGCCAAACGAGTAGTGGTTGAGCGAGTTCATACCGTTGTTAGGAATCGAGCCATCTTTACGAATACTATCCCAACGCTCCCAGATGGTAGTAGCGCCCATAGTTACCTGGAACAACCAACCAGGGCAACCCGTCTGCAATAACATACGGTATGCCACATCGCTATATCCATAACGGGTCAGCACCTCGCAGATGTATGGAGTACCGAGGAAGCCCGTTGTGATGCGGTACTTGTATCGCTTGATGTTATCGACAAGTCGCTTGGCAGCCTGCTCACGCAACGCCTCCGGCAACATATTGAAATGAAGAGCCAAAACATAGGCCGTCTGCGTGTCGCCCGAAATCAGGCCATTAGGAGTTACATACTCGCCCATAAAGGCCTCGCGAGCCTTCGCAGCAATCTCTGCATAGTATGCGCTCTCCTCGCTCTTGCCAAGAACCTCGGCCGAACGAGCCATAATATCGAGCGAATTTGCGAAGAAACACTGTGCGACAAGATGCTTCGAGGTTACAGCCGACTGACCATCACGGTCGTTCTGCTTCGAGTAGAAGAGCCAGTCGCCGTAGTGGTCGCCATTGGTCCAAAGATAGTTGTTGTCGTGGCAACGACCAATTACATAATCAACCCACTTCTTCATCGAAGGGTATTGGTCTACCAAAATCTGCTTATCGCCATAGGCAACATAGTGATTCCACGGAATAATCGTCGCAACATCGGCCCAACCGCAAGCGTCGGTACGAGTATCCTGCATCCAATATATATCGGGAATAATGCGCGGAATACGGCCATCGGCACGCTGGTCGGCAGCAACATCGGCCATATATTTACGGAAGAAGGTATCGACGCGACCGAGGAAAGAGGCCGTACGGAAGAAAATCTGCGCATCGCCCGTCCAACCAAGACGCTCGTTACGCTGTGGACAGTCGGTCGGAACATCGAGGAAATTGTCGTGGAAACTCCACCAGATATTGCTTTGAAGCTGATTTATAATCGGATTGGAGCAACTAAACTCGCCCACATTATCAAATCCCGACCAAACAGGAACAATCTCGAAATCGGCCAAATCGGGGTCGCCTTCAAGACCTTCGATTTTGAGGTAACGGAAGCCGTAGAATGTCATCGTTGGAGCAAACTCACGCTTTGCGCCACCGTCCATAATGTAGGTACTCGTAGTCTTTGCTTTGCGGAGATTGATGGTATAGAAGTTACCCTTCTCGTCGAGAGTCTCGGCGTGGTAGATACGCACTACATTGCCGGCCTTACCCTGCAACTTCACACGCTCCCAACCTACGATATTCTGACCAAAGTCGATAACCTTCTCGCCCTTTGGTGTCACGATATAACGCACCGCTTTAATCGGGGTTTGGAGCTTTGGCGACTCGTTTACGGTGGTGATAATATTCTGCTTGCCGATAGCCAACACTTGGGCCTTTTGCCACTCGGCGCCCTCGGTGTAGGCCGTTGTAGACCAGCTATTATCGATAAGGCGAGCGTCGATTGTTGCACCATCGTAGATGTCGTTATCGACCAAACCCGAAGCCTTTGCCGTAGCCGACATCGACCAACTGCCGTCGCTTATCAGGTACTCTTTCGTACCATCGGCATACTCGATATTAACCTGCATCAACAGAGCGATAGCCTCGTCCTTGCGATAGGATATACGCTCGTGATAACCCATACCGATATTCCAACCACGAGCGACCACAGCAGCAACCACATTCTTACCACGTTTCAACATCGAGGTAACATCGTAGGCCTGGAACTGCAAACGCTTATTATACGAGGTCCAACCAGGGGTCATATAGGAGTCGCCAACGCGCACACCGTTGATAAACGCCTCGTACTGACCATAGGAGGTGATGTAGGCCGTAGCCTTTTTAATTGGCTTTGCAAAGGTAGCCTCGCGACGGAAATTTACGGGGCGACGCTTCATCGTCTCGCCAATCCACTCTGCCTTCCACTCGTCGTTTTTCAAAGCGGTCTGCCACGAACCTGTTGCTCGTTTCGACACTTTGCCGTGGTTGTCCCACACGCGTACCGACCACTGATAGTAGGTATCGGGGAGATTTGGTCCGTCGTACTCAACGAGGGTCGAGTTGTCGGAAGCGACCTTACCGCTGCTCCACACACGACGACCCGCACTGCTTACAACAACCTCGTAAGCTGTTTGGGTAGAGTTTTTGGTTGTCGAGGTTGTAATCCAACTCAATACAGGTTTCTCGTCGGGCGAGATACCCATAGGGTCGGCGAGTTTATTAACTCGCAGACTGGAAACCTCAATCTGTGCAAATGCCATCACAGGGAAGAGCAATGCAACAAGTGTTAGAAATCGTCTCATTTTATTAGGTTTTAGGTTTATCGCACAATATTCATTAAGAATACAAATATATAAAACTTTTAGAGCAAATACAACTTTTTGCCACAGAAAGAGTATTTTTCGATGACAGAGAGAGGTGATTATTTTTTAGATTGGGAAGATTGGGGAGATTGGGGAGATTGGGTTGGCTGGGTAGAATGGGTTTTGCTGGGTAGAGTGGGTAGAGTGGCTTGCGCTGTCTTTCAGGTTACCCAGACTACCCAATCTACTCAATCTACCCATTTTACCCCTAATAAAAAAGGCCACCCTCAGCGGTTTTGACGACAAAGGGCTGTACTCATCGTACTGCCCTTTGTCGTCATATTGAGGTAGCGGAAGTAGAATCCGCATAAAATCAATTTTCCTCGTTCATTATACGATTCTGATGCTCAATACTCTCAACGTGAATAGCCTCCAAAATCGCACGAATAAACGAACGGCTCAAATGCAATTCGTCGTTACGCGAAAGGAGTCGCTCGACAATAGAGTACCAACGGTCGGTCTGCAAGATTACCACATCGTTCTCGCGCTTGATACGACCGATATGGTCGGCTATATTCATACGACGACCAAGCAACTCAAAGACCTCACTATCAATCATATCGATTTCGTTGCGACAACGCTCCAAGTCGTGCAGATAGGCCTCATCGTTGCTACGCTCGGCACGCCACGAAAGATTGCGCACCAATTCACCCAAGGCGCACGGCACAAGTTGTTGTTTAGCATCGCTCAACGCCTCGTGTGGAGAGCAATGGCTCTCGACTATAAGACCTGCAAAATTGAGGTTGGCTGCCGTTTGAGCAACCTCGGCCACATAGCCACTATCGCCAGCGATGTGCGACGGGTCGCAGAGCATCATCAGGTCGGGGTGACGATTTTGCATCTCGAACGCAAGATACCACATCGGATTATTGCGGTAACGGCTATGGCCGCTAACCGAAAAGCCTCGATGTATGAGGCCTATATTTTTGCGAGGAACGCCAACCTTTTCGAATCGCTCCACAGCACCCGACCACAACTCGACATCGGGGTTCATCGGGTTTTTGATAAGTATCGTAACATCGCTATCAGCCACAGCTTCGGCAATCTCCTGAACAAGAAATGGATTGACCGTTGTACGAGCACCCACCCAAAGAATATCGATGCCATACGACAGTGCTGCCTCGACGTGCTTTGCCGAAGCGACCTCTATCGCTATCGGAAGTCCCGTGCGACGCTTGGCCTCGACCAACCACGGCAGAGCCTCCTCGCCTCGCCCCTCGAACGTATTGGGACGAGTACGCGGCTTCCAAACACCGGCACGTAACACATCGACACACCCCTCGGCAGCCAACGCCTCGCAAGTCGAGAGTAGCTGGCTCTCGCTCTCGGCACTACACGGGCCCGAAATTATCAGCGGGCGCTTTGTTCCCAATTCGAATTTTGCCATAGCCTTGTCATTTTATTTTACACGCAATACCTTACCTATCTTCAACACTGCCGAAGCTTTGATGCCATTCAGGCGGCAAATAGCACCAACGGTCGTATGGTTGCGCTTCGCGATAACGCTCAAATTATCGCCATTGCGCACCTTGTAGTAACGACGCTCGGCCGAGGCAGCACGCTCCTTTTTATCGGCAGCGTAGACCTCC
>JAGBWT010000047.1 GCA_017629615.1 Alistipes sp.
TGCTGGGGGTGCAAGCAAGAGTTCGGCCGCGAGATTACCCTCGTGGCGAATACCATAGATGAATGGTATCGTATTGAGATACGATATAGCTGCTATTTTCTGCTTGATAACCATCGTCCATAGTAGGTTGCGTTTAGTTCAACACGAAGCCAAAAGATTGCCAAACGAGGCAATTCTCAACGCAAAGGTAGCAATCTTTTCGGAAGATTAGCACCCAAAGGGTGATTTTTTTACCTCTTGGGGTGATTTTTAGCAAAAGGGGTGGGGTGTTGTTAGGGGCGTTAGAGGCGTTAGAGGCGTTAGAGGCGTTAGGGGTGAGGGGTAGATTGGGTAAATTGAGTAGCCTGAAACACTAACGACCCTAACGACCTTAACCTTCCAGCCTACCCAGCAAAACCCAGCCAAACCCAGCCTCCCCAGCAAAACCCAGCAAAACCCAGCAAAACCCGGCAAAACCCCTAATACTCACAAACCTCTTTCGGGGCCGAGACAAGCACCGAGGTCGAATATCTTGGGAGGGGCACCTTTACGCCATAGATAAACCATATCGCCACAGCCTTTTTACACCACTGCGGCTCCTTGAAGTGACCCTCGTATAGGTCGAAGATGTAACGTTGCTCGGCGCGGTAGAGACTCTCGCCATCGATGCGCAAAATGGAGATAACCGACTGTAACCGCAGTTGGCTGAAAGCGCTACCCAACAGCCGCTTAAACTCCGCAAGACGAGGCGTCGGGTCTAATGTCGCAGCCACCGATGCAATCTCTTTGCTGTTGTATTCCAGAAATTTGCGTTCGGTGGGCGTGAGTGTAAGTCGCGTTTCGAGCAGCGCGACAAGTCGCCTCACAATCTCGGCGTGGCGGTCGGGGTAGGCCGAAGCGTAGAAGGAGTAGTTGCCTCGCAAAAAACGCTCGGCATCGGCCGTGGTCGCGAAATGCATCTGCGGACGAACTGGTTTCGGCTTGGCGTGGAGTTTCAAAACAGAGTCTACCTCCCGAGGCAAAGATATATTTTCCCGCCTCTTGGCTTGCTCTATATACCTCTGTGGGTCAATATATTCCCCCTCTGCATAGAGCCACATCGCCGGTTGTCTATGACCGAGTATGCGCGACCGCTCTTTGCTAATATCTATTATCCCTTGATGCCATTTGCGATAATCGAAAGATTTGTCTTTTGCAAGTTCGATTAGTTGGGCGTGCCCGACGGCAACACCCAACAACAAAATCGAAAATATAGCGATAATCTTACGCATAGGTTATATAATCTACCATAAAGGTAATAATATTTTACGACTATGCAAAATCGACTCCTCGATTTCATCATCGAAAAAGGCGCAAAGCATTGGTGCTGTTGCGGTTGGGAAGAGGGGCAGAAACAGAGGCAAAAAAATATCGAAAATTTTTGCCAAAATACTTGACAAGGGCTATTTCGATGTTATATATTTGCACCACCATTCAGCCCCGAAACCGCAAAACAACAGGGTCGCAAAGCGGGGTATTTTCACACCTTAATTCAGGTGGCCGACCCAACGTTTTCGACAGAAATCACATCATTGTCGAAAACTTTTTCAACAGCAACAAACCTCTGAAACTGCGACTGTTAGCAACAGTTGTTACGGGTTTTCAACGCTTTTCTAACACATTTTTCAACCTATCTCACACTATGAACCGCACTTCGCTTGTCGAGGCGGTGCAGGAGATTGCCACACAAAAGGGTTACACTTTTTGCCCCACCTCGGCGGAGGGGTTACCTGCACACGCCTCAAAACTCCCGACACTCGTAATGATTCAGCCAAAGATGCTGCGTATCGAGGGTCGCAAACACGGCAAAATTACCTACAACCTCACGCTCCACCTTCTCCATCGCGGAGCGACACTCCCTCCCGACGAGCAGACCGCACTGCTCAACCACGCCGAAGAGGAGGCAATCGACACTCTCACCATTCTATCGACCCACCCGCAGGTGATAGCGATAGAGAATCTGCAAACATCGGCATCGACATCGCGACTCTCGCACCACGGCGACGTGACAATAACGGCAACAGCCGAGGTCGTATGCCACTTCTAACACCACACACCACAACCTATGCGTTTTACCTCTATTCCCAAAGACTTTACACCCATTGCCGATGGCGTATGCTTCACCTTTGAGGTCGATGACGAGGGCGACTTCGAGGTGCAAATCATCGACGACGACACGAGCGAAATTGTCGGCATACAGCGACTCTACGGCGTTATGGGTGGCACAATCGACATCTCGCACCACATCTGCTCCAACACACCGCTACGCCCCACGCCTCACATCTGTTCGTCGCTCGCTCCGGCCATCACGCGACGCTACCGCATCGAAATCGGCGGCACGGTCTCGCCCTCGGTCGTTTTGAGCGACAACCGCCACCAGCCCACACTCCCGTCGATAGCGACAACGATGGGCCACCAACGTCGCATCGGACACAGTTACAGCGACACGCTACGCATCTTCTGCCCCTTCGGCTCGACAATCTGCGCCTCGATTTGCTCCGATATGGGCGAGCAGCTCGACCTCGAACTCTGTGCCGAGACGGGTGTAGCCGACCTTGTGGTCACGCCGCTCGACTTCGACGACCGCACCAAGTCGTTGGAGGTCGCGGTGACGATTGACGGCACACCTCTGCCCCTCACGACCTACACCATCGACCCCTTCTTCCCCGACGAGACCCGCCTCGCTTGGCTGTCGAGCATCGGCTCGCTCGAACACTACACCTTCAACTTTATGGACCGTCGCTGGTTGCAACTCGACAAACCTACCACACGCAATGCCGCATTGGAGCCGACTGCAACCCACACCTCGGTCGAGTGCCGTCAAACCCTGCTATCGAACCTCGAACCGCAAGCCAAGATGGAGGCCCTGGCCGAAATCATCGCCTCGCCTCGCGTTTGGGTCGATGATGGCAAGGTCTATCGAGCGGTCGAAGTCCTCGACCCCAAGCGTTCGTCGTCGCACTTTGGCGAGCCGACCTGTATGCTCTTCGACATCGCAACACGCAAAAGGGAGGGCTGCCGATGGTAAGGGTCTATCTCGATGGTGAGGAGTGCGACCTCGGCTCAACCCCCACAATCCCCATCGACTTCTCGATAGAGAGGCTCTGCGACCCAAACAGCGCACGCAGTGGTCGTCGATTGGAGTTCGACCTCCCCTCGACACCGACCAACGACCGACTCCTCGGCTCATCGCGCGACATCTTCTCCGCCCGCCGCTTCAACAAGAGCTACCACTACGGCCACTTCGAGTGCGACGGCATTAGGTTGCTTGGCGGACGAGCGCACCTGGTGGCAACAGCACTCAACCCTTCGGCTTCGACCGAGGTCTATCGCATCTGCATTGCCGAGAGCGGTGCAGAGTGGGCCAAGGAGGCTGTTGTGCAACAGGTCGAAGATGGGTTAGCCGACTTCTCGACCACGCTCACACTCGACAATATCGGTCGAAGTTGGAGCGAGGATTGTGCCGTGCGCTTCCTCCCCGTCGTTCGCAACCGCACCGAGGAGCCGACCTCGCCGACACTCGAAAAGAGCGAACATCTGCCGATGAGCGACGACTACCACCCCTTCATCTCGGTTGCCCACGCCATCGAGCATCTCGCAGAGAGTTGCGGCTACCAAATCGAGGGCGGATTTACGAACAGCGCACTCTTCAAGAGCCTGATGATGAGTGGCCAATACGCCTCGACCGACACCGACCGACTGCGCGAACGGCTCGACTTCTGCGCCCGACGCAAAACAGAGGTCTCGGCCACAGCCTCATCGCTCGGAAGGGTCTATGCTACGCCCGCCGTACTGCTCCACTCGCTCGGCAACATTGTCGATACGGCCGACCCGACAGCCATCGACGACGAGGGCAACACGATGTACGACTGCTTTGCTACGGGTGGCTCGTTCGGTCTCGATGCGGAGGGCTTTGCACGATTTCGCGCATCGACAGCCGCCTCGGTCGGATTTCTGCTCCACCTCGAATACCGCACCGACTACCGCATCGCTTCGCGCTACCGCCTTGCAGGTTTCGACCGCATCGAGGCTCACCCTGCCACGCTTCTCTCATTCGCCATCGCCAACACATTCACCGACCATCGCAACGCTCCGACAGCAGGCCTAACCTACAACCTCGTCATATTCGACTTTGTGGAGGGTGCCGACTACCGCCTCTCGATTTGCGACGAGCGAGGCACACAGCGTCAAACCATTCGCCTTGCCAATCGCGCAACGAAGGTAACGATGCCAAGCAACTTCAAGCCCGTATGCAGCCTCGTGGCGACAAGGGGCGACGAGGGGGAGCAGTTCGAGAGCGATTGGGCGCTCTACAACGGCTTTGTCGAGGAGTGCGGAACGACATCGGTTACGGTCGATTTGCGTATCCCGCCACAGAAGTTTAGCGCAGGGCAGGAGTTTCGACTCGACAAGATTTGGTTTGGCGGTGCCGACGAGGGTATGACGCTCACGCTCGGTCGCGGCACATCGCTCCGCCCCTACTTCTCCACCGTACCGGGCTATGGCTCGACCATAACGGCGGCCGACATCACCCACCGCCCTGTGCGCCTGATGGAGTTGTTGGAGGCTCTGGGGCAGATGTTCCACCTCTGCTTCATCACCGACCGCGAGCGTAAGTGCCTCTTTATCGCGCCCCTCGACAGCCTCTACTCCGATGTGGTCTATGATTGGAGTGACCGCATCGACTACTCGGCCCCGATAACCTTTGCCGATGTGGGCGTCGGGGTGGCCGAGCGATACCGACTCAAATATCGCGGAGGCGACCGCACCTCGGCCCGCTTCAACAGCGACAACCAAACCGAACTCGGCACTTGGAGCATCGAGAGTGGCCTCTACGGCTCGCTAGACCCCACTTCGACCTCCGAGAA
>JAGBWT010000005.1 GCA_017629615.1 Alistipes sp.
GGCCTACCTCGCAGTCGCTTTTGCCGACGAGGGCGTAGCCTTGCGCGAGGGCGGCATCACAATGCCTATCGTGGTGTTGAATGCCGACGATGCAAGCTTCGACACGATGATTGCCCACTCGCTCGAACCTGAAATCTACTCGTTCCGTTCACTCGCCTCTTTCGTGCAGGCTGTGGAGCGTGCAGGCGAGAGAAACTACCCTATACACCTGAAAATTGATAGCGGAATGCACCGCCTCGGCTTTGGCGAGGGCGACGTCGAGCAGCTCAACAGCGAGCTTGCACGAGCATCGCAGAGCGTACGTGTGGCGTCGATTTTTACCCACCTCTGCGTGGCAGACGATACCACTCAGGACGACTTCTCGAAGGCACAAATCGCAAGATACGACAACATAAGCAGTGCTATCATAGATAGTTTGCCATACCGACCTCTGCGCCATGCAGCGGCCTCGGAGGCGATGTTGCGATTTGAGGAGGCTCGTTTCGATATGTGCCGCCTGGGTATCGGACTCTACGGTTTTTCGACTACCGCAGGCGAGGAGTTGGAGCCTGTTTCGACACTCCGCACACGCATTGTACAGGTGCACACACTCCACGACGGCGACACCGTAGGTTACGGCCGTAACGGCAAAATCGTGGGCGAAAAACGCATCGCAACAATTCCTATCGGCTATGCCGACGGACTGAACCGACACCTCGGAAATGGTGCATGGGAAATGCTTGTTAATGGCAAGCGCGCCAAGACCATAGGCAACATCTGCATGGATAGCTGTATGATTGACATCACGGATATCGAGGGTGTTTGCGAGGGCGACGAGGTAACAATCTTCTCGGCCGAGAAGGGAAATACCGCAGCCGACATGGCAGCAGTGCTCGGCACAATACCTTACGAGGTGCTGACCTCGGTAGCAAAGCGAGTGAAACGCATATATATAAACGAGTAGTATGGCCGGCACTCTCTACCTTATACCTTGCCCTATCTCGGAGGATACTCTACCCTACGACGTAACCCCCGAAGGCAATCGCAACGTAATAACTGCGCTCGACTACTTTATCGTCGAGAACTTACGCTCGGCACGCCGTTTTCTTTCGAAGGCGGGTCTGTCGGGACGTATCGACGAGCTGGAGTTCGACGAATTGAGCGAGCACACCACCTCGCCACGCGACATCGAACGCATGGTGGCAAAAATCAAGGCCGGTCGCTCGGCAGGCGTAATCTCGGAGGCGGGAGTTCCAGCGGTGGCAGACCCAGGACAGCTCGTAGTCGAGGCGTGTCACAAGGCAGGCATCAGAGTTGTGCCGTTAGTAGGACCTTCGTCAATTATTATGGCCGTTATGGCGTCGGGGTTGAGCGGTCAGTCGTTCGCCTTCAATGGCTACCTGCCCGTAAAGGAGCCGGAACGCACACGCGCAATCAAGCGTTTGGAGAGCCGCGCATCGGGCGAACATCAGTCGCAGTTATTTATCGAGGCACCCTATCGCAACGTTAAGTTGGCCGAGCAGATTATCGCATCGTGCAGCGTAAATACGCGATTGGCTATCGCTTGCGACATAACCTCGAATAACGAGTATATCCGCACCGCCACGATTGGCGAGTGGCGTAAGATTGGAGTGCCCGACATCAACAAGCGCCCAACAATTTTTATTATAGGATAGAAAAGTGATTTAACCTTTTGCACAAAAGAGTATCTATAAGGATAGAGAGGCAAAGGAGTGCTAACACTTTATAAATAGAAGCTATGGAGTTTA
>JAGBWT010000048.1 GCA_017629615.1 Alistipes sp.
TTCGCCATCGACCCATCGGAACGAATCGACAGGCGTAACAACAGGGATTGCCGCACCGTTAGCCTTTGCACATTCGGCCGTTTTGCGAATCATAGCCTTCGAAGCAAAAGGTCGGACGCCGTCTTGCACTGCGATTAGGTCTACGGCTTCGCTCAATGCCTCGATGCCATTCTTCACGGAGTTGAAACGCTCCTTTCCACCCTCGACAATCGTGTGGCTGGCAACGTGGAAGCGTGCCGCAAGATTCTTCCAAAAGTCGATATGCGATGCAGGTAGAACGACAACGATTTTTGCCGAGGCAAAGGCCGAAGCGAAGTTGTTGATGGTGCGTGCGAGTATTGGCTCGCTACCAACCAATGCAAATTGCTTTGGAATTGCACCACCCATACGGCTGCCACTACCTCCGGCAACAATTATAACTCCTACTCTTGGCTCTTCCATATCAGTTTCTTTCCAAAACCGAGCGTATTGTCGGTAAGTTTCATAAAATAGGGTTCGATAGCCCACAATTCGAGCGGCATTACGGCTGCATAAGGGAAGCGTTTGAGGTATGTGCGACGAGCCTCCTCGTCACCTCGTTGCGCCTTGCCACAAATTTGCAAGCCTTGAATTTTACCCACGATGCGTGTTTCGAGGGTAATGGCGCACGCCACATCACTACGCTCAACCATCTGCTTTGCGTGGCACGTTTCGGCCGACGATGTGAATATGAGCAGATTGCGCTCCTTGTCGTAGGCGTAGAAACAAGCGGCGCAATAGGGTAGACCCTCGGCCGATGTTGTCGCCAGCGTCAAGACGTGATGCCGTTCAATAAACTTTATGATGGGTTTATCTACCATTAGCGTACAACAATCGAATCAAGTTGCAAAATGCGCATCGAGTCGGCTACTTCTCCCTCCAACTCGGCTACGATGCGGTCACGCACCCACTCAAACTTCTCGCGGTTCTCTTTGGCGATTGGCTCGCTTGGTTTTTGAGGCACTTTGAGAGGGTTGATTGGTTGCGAACCCTTCCACAAGCGGAAATCGAGGTGCGGACCTGTCGAACGACCCGTACTGCCGACATAGCCTATGACTTGGCCCTGCGATACGCGTGAGCCGACTTTCAGGCCTTTGGCATAGCCCTTTAAGTGGAGGTAGCCCGAAGTGAGGTTGCCGGGGTGCTTAATTTTAATCGTGTTGCCTCCTGCCCCCTTGTAGGCCCTAAATGTAACAACGCCATCGGCTACCGAGCGAACGGGCGTTCCCGAAGGAGCTGCATAGTCGATGCCGGTGTGTGGACGGTATTTTTTCAATACGGGGTGGAAGCGCGATTTTGTATAGCCCGACGAAATGCGTGTAAATTTCAGTGGGGCTTTCAGCAGTTGCTTACGCAACGAGCCACCATCAAGTTCCCAATATTGCACCTTGCCATTTTGTGGGAATGGGATAGCGTAAATATCTTTACCCAAGTGGGTGAATTTTGCGCCCCAAATACGGCCGACTCCGACCGAGAGGGTATCTACAAACTTCTCGTCGTAGATAACCGTAAAAGAGTCGCCTACTCTGATTCCGAAGAAGTCGATTGTCCATTGGTAAATATCCTCCATCTCGGCAGCAAGCGAAGGCGGTAAGTCGGCTTCGACGGTTGCCTCCCAAAGCGAACTGTTGATGGTAGCCGAACTCTTGCGACGAAGAATGGTTACGGGTTTTGTCCCCTCGTGAACTGCCACCGTGTCGCCCGTAAATTGGAATACGACATAGTCAATCTGATTCTTCTCATAGACCAGATAGTCGAGCTTTGAGCCGAGCGAGTCGCACTTTGTGAAGGTTGTGTATTTGTGGCCACTACGAATTGTGCGAAGTGGGCAAATCTCTTTTGTTAAGACATCGAGACGGGTAATGCGACTTGTGGTTATGCCGTGGTTGTCGAGAATTTTGCTCCAAGTGTCGCCACGTTCCACCTTGTAGCTGTCGAGTTGGTAACCGTCAGCGTCGATTCCGTAAACAATGTTTTTGGGCTTTTCGACCTCTTCGGAGTTGTTGGTCGAACCTGCGCAGCTGACTGCACATAAAGCCGTAGCGATGAGTATAATCCAATAATTTTTCATATCCTTGCAAAGATAGTAAAAAAAGCATCACGAAGTGATGTTTGTGATATTTTTTTGATAATATTAGCTCATAAGTTTGCGGTGTATTATATTTTTTGTACCTTTGAAAAATTATATGTAGATATGAAGCAGTTCTTTCTGAAAATAGCATCGTTGTTGTACGGATTTGTAATTCGGACAAGGCATTGGCTGTTCGATATCGGAGTGCTTCGTAGCCGTCAATTCGATATTCCGATAATCTGCGTCGGTAATATTACTGTGGGTGGAACGGGTAAGACGCCGATTGTGGAGTTGTTGGTGTCGCACTTCTCGAAGAGCCATAAAGTAGCCGTAATTTCGCGTGGTTATGGTCGCAAAACAAAGGGTTATTTGGAGGTTGAGGCAGATGCTTCATATCTCGACGTGGGTGACGAGCCATTGCAGATAAAGCGCAAATTCCCCGAAGTCCCTATCGTGGTTTGCGAGAGGCGAGTAGAGGGCATCGAGCGTTTGTGTGAGGAGTTTCCCGATGTCAATCTTGTCATAATGGACGACGGCTTCCAGCATCGCCACATCAGACCATTCATCAATATTATTATGGTCGATTCGACCCGCCCTGTTCAGGAGGACCATCTGTTGCCATACGGTCAGTTGCGTGATAGCGTCTCATCTCTGCACAGAGCACACTATTTTATCGTGACAAAGTGTTCCGATAATATGACTCCGATTACTATGCGATTGCACAATAAGGTGCTGGTTAGCAAGCCTTCTCAAAAGATATTCTTTACGCGAGTTCGTAGCGCCGGCCTCTATACGGTCTTTGGCGACGAGCCTGTTACGTTGGAGCGTGGAACGCAAGTTGTAGCAATGTCGGGTATCGGCAATAGCGAGGTCTTTAACTCTAATTTGGCTCAAACCTACGATGTTATGGATTCGCTCGATTTCGAGGATCACCACACCTATCGATTGAGCGATTTGGCCTTGATGCGCAAGGTGTTGCAGACCTACCCCGAGGCCTATATTGTTACGACAGAGAAAGATGCAGTAAAGCTCTGCAATAGCTCAAAGATTACCGACGATGTTCGCGCTCGTCTGCTCTATGAGCGAATGAGTACGAACTTTATATGCGATTCGGGGGCTGACTTCTTGAAGAAGATTTCGACCGATATTAGCGAATACCAGACCAAAGGTCGCGTTCGTTTCTAATAAGTTGTATAACCTAATAAAACATTGATTTTATGAAACATATATTGGAGGCTGCTGCATATTTGCGTGATATTACGGCCGATTTTGCACCCGAGGTGGGTATTATTCTTGGCACGGGTCTTGGCGATTTTGTCGAGAATATCGAACCTATCTACACCGTATCCTATAACGATATTCCGAATATGCCCGTTTCGACTGTCGAAGGTCACGCGGGTCGTATGATTTTTGGTACGATAGGCTCGCGCCGTGTCGTGGCGATGCAGGGCCGATTCCACTACTACGAGGGTTATGCGATGTCGCAGGTAGTCTTTCCGGTTCGCGTGATGGCGCAGTTGGGTATCAAATACCTCTTTGTGTCGAACGCAAGTGGTGGTGTTAATACAAGTTTCCGCGTTGGCGACTTGATGGTTATTACCGACCATATCAACCTCCTTCCAAACCCGCTTATCGGTCCAAATTTGGCCGAGTTGGGTCCGCGTTTCCCCGATATGCACGATTGCTACTCGTCGGCTATCCGAGCAAAGGCAACGGCAATAGCCGAGCAGGAGAACATCAAACTCCAATATGGAGTCTATGTAGGTACAACAGGCCCAACTTTCGAGACGCAAGCCGAGTATCGCTACTTTAAGGCTATTGGTGCCGATGCGGTCGGTATGTCTACCGTGCCGGAGGTTATCGTGGCTCGTCATATGAGTATTCCGGTATTTGGTATGTCGGTCATTACCAACTGCGGTTTGAGCGATGAGAAGGGCGACCACGAGGACGTTCAGCGTCAGGGTCGCAAGGCGGGTGTCCGTATGTCGAAGATTTTTGTCGAATTGATTAAAACATTGTAGTATATGATAAACAAAGTTATTCTTGTCGGAAATGTTGGAGCCGACCCCGAGGTACGAACTCTCGAAACGGGTGTTAAGGTTGCCCGTATTCGTTTAGCAACAACCGAGAGCATCTACGACCGCCAGACCAACGAACGTCGCGACCAGACCGAGTGGCATACTATCAACCTTTGGCGAGGCTTGGCCGAGGTTGCCGATAAATATGTTCGCAAGGGAACGCAACTCTATATCGAAGGCTCGTTGCATACGCGCGAATGGACCGACCGTGATAACGTAAAGCGTTTCTCGACCGAGATTACAGCCAACGAGATGAAATTGCTTGGTCGTCGTCCCGATGGAGCCTCTGCGCAGCAACCGGCCTATGCGGCTGCTCCTGCGCCACAACCTGTTGCTCCGCAACCGGTGCAGGCGCCTGTCGTGCCGAATGATAATCCCGATGACCTCCCGTTCTAATACAATCGGACACCAATAGCAAAGGTCTGCTCGTTAATTCGGGCAGACCTTTGTTTATCGCGGTCATTATCTTAACTATCTATCTCTTCCAAAGCGATGGCGGAATGATATGAACGGCAGCCGACCGCAGAAGAGAGCCTATTTCGCTATCGTTAAAAACGAGTTTTTGCTTCCATCGATTGGCCCAGCGGCGACGGATACGGAAGAGCCAACCTTTGAGGAAACTCTTTGGCAGAGTCGTCACCTTATACATCATAACATCGGCCAGCACTCGCTCCAAAAGTTCGCTGTCGGAGGTCGATGACTTGGCAAGCGACTCCGGCATACCTATATAATATATACATAGCGAGTTGAGCGTGGCCAAGAATGGCGCAAATCCGCAATCGTCGGCAAGACTGTATATCTTCTCCCAATCGACCTCCGAGCCGTAGCGATTGAGGAACATAGCCCAATCGGTTAGGTGTCGTATCGAGATATTTTCGGCTGCAAAGTGTAGTCCCGTATGGATAAGTAGAAACAGTGCATTCATATTTGGCGAAGGCACATAGAGCCTTTGGCCCTCAATATCAACAGCGATGGGAGCAATGTTGTTAATCTCCTCTTTGAGAAATCGCTCTATCTTCTTGGCCGATAGACGGGAGTTACTCTCGATAAAATCGAAATGATTTTCGACCATCGTTCCTTTGATATGGAAAACGGTATGGTGGTGACGACCTTTGTCGATTGCGATATTGTAGTTTTGTTGCAACAGTTCGTCGGCCTCGCGTTGTTTGCCGAAGAGGTAGATGTCGATGTCGCTACTTGGTCGATGCGCTGGTTTCGGGTATAGTAGCGATAGGCCCAAGCCTTTGAGTATCATCGTGTCGATGCCGTGATTGGCATAGAGTTTGGCGAGGGAAACAAGTACCTTGCGACGTTTGTCGTAGCCCTTCTCGACCTTGTCGGTTGAGGATATGAAACGCATCTTTGCGGCTCGTGGCAACTCTATGTCGGCTGCCATTATGCCGTCGAGAAGCATTGCACATACGCCCTGCTTGACCGATAGGGCGTGCGTGTCGAACCACTCGTCGAGCGAGAGTGTAGCAAAAAACTCTCTATCGACCCCCGAATGGTCGCCCCACAATGCGACGCGTAGAATGCGTGATATAGCCTCCCAACTTCTTTTCATTGCCAAATGCTATCTGTTAGTACGGCCGGGATATGCCTCCAATGCTTTGCGCAGAATTGTTATTGCCCTCTTCAATTCATCTTTTTCGAGAATGTAGGCAATGCGCACCTCATCGTGACCAAGCCCCTCCTCCGAGTAGAAGCCCGATGCAGGTGCGAGCATTATGGTTGCCCCCTCCCACTCAAATTCGCGTAGGCACCACTCGCAGAAA
>JAGBWT010000006.1 GCA_017629615.1 Alistipes sp.
GAACGCCTGAAATCACTCGCTCGTCATTTGTCATACTATGTACAGAACCCGTCATTCTTTCGTGGCCTCCGAATGCAATAAAGAGAGAGATAAAGACAAAGAGCAAGAACATGTTCAACTTTAACGGGTGCTCTTGCGATGCGAACTTTCCGGCGAGAAATTCGTTAGTCAGTTGGCCCGGACGACGAATCAAGGTCCAGAATGTTTTGAAAAATTGTGAATCCCATATAAAGGCATTATTGAGATACTCTGCCACAAACCCCATAACCGACGGGGTCTTATTGACAGCCTCCTGTCCGCAGTTGTGGCAATACATACCTTTGAGTTCCGAACCACAATTCAAGCAATGCTTGTAAGGCGGATTACCCTGCCCATTATCTCTATTTGGGTTATGCATATTCTGCTCCTATATCTTTTTATTGTTTATCTGCATCGGATTGCACCTCATAAAGAGAGGCGATAATCGACGGCGCAAATTTATACAAAACGTCAATTTTACCACACATTCTGTTGTCTTGTTCTAAATGAGAAAGGTACGACCATTCTAACGCGGACCTTTTCACCATTTTGGCGACCCGGTTTCCATTTATTGGGCGCGCTCTTTACTACACGCATAACCTCCTGCGAGAGCGATGGGTCGGGCGATTGCAGAATCTTTATCTCCGACAAACTACCATCTATCTCTACAACAAAACAGACCATTACAGTGCCTTGTATACCATTGCGTTGTGCCGCAACAGGGTACTTCAATCGACTTTGCACCCAATTGCGAAATGTCATTAAATCTCCACCCATAAATGTTGGCATAATTTGGGCTTGCGCAACAACGGGCGTATTGTCTATCGAAGTGGGTGTGTCGTTTTGAGCCGTCTTGGCCGACTCTTCATTTTGGGAGGCTGCAACGACCTCTTGTTGTTGCGATACTTTCGCCTTGCGAGGCTTATTCCTCTTGGCCTCGACTACGTTCGCAGCAGCCAATGCAAGGATAATGGATAAAAATAGAATGCGTTTCATCGTATAAGAAATTTTAGTTAGTCTGAGCCTATTTCACAAACTCTCCAAGTTCGACATAAAGACGTTGAACGGGAAGCCCCATAACATTAAAGAATGACCCCTCGATGCTCTCGATAGCTACATACCCTATCCACTCCTGTATGCCATAAGAGCCGGCCTTGTCGAATGGGCGATAGCGCGTTATATAGTAGTCGATTTCGTCGGCTGTAAGGGTGCGAAAGCTTACGCTGCTCAACACCGAGAACGAACGACGTCGCTCGGCCGAACGAATCGTGACACCAGTCACAACATTATGCACTCGTCCCGACAGCATTTGCAGCATTGCAACAGCCTCCTCGGCCGATGAGGGTTTACCCAATATGCGGTCATCGACAATAACCACCGTGTCGGCCGTAAGCAACATCTCGTCGGCAGCAAGCGTGTGTGGATAGGCATCGCTTTTCAGCCCCGACAGATACTCGGCAACCTCGTGGCTCGGCATCTGTGGCGGATACTCCTCATTGCAATCAAACGGCTCGGCCACCACGAACGGAATATCGCAGTCGGCAAGCAACTGTCGTCGGCGTGGCGAAGCAGAGGCAAGAATCAGGCGCTTTGATGATAGTTTGTCGTGTAGCAGCATTATTTTATCTGAAAGTTAAGCATCTCTCTCTCGTCGAGTGTCGCAACCATCGATTCGCCACCTACGACCTGCACCTCGATTGGCATTTGAACAAATACCAAGTCGCCGGTTTTGAGGGTCAGAAGGTTCGACGCTCGCGACACGCACTCGTCAAGCGACTCTTTAAGTGAAGAGATTAAGAAAGTTTGTTTCAGTTGGTTATTTACCGCCAAGCGCACCTCTCCTCCATCGATTTCGGCAGGCGCAACAAAGTCGGGCGAGATTGCAATCGAACGGTCGAAGCAGTAGGCCGATTCGCAAGGCAACCCTGCGCTACGCAAATGGTTGAGCTGTGCAGTATCGACAAATGCAACTCCGACGCCCACACCATCGTAGCAACGCGCTGCAAAACGAGGGTCTATACACTTTGCAATGCGCGTAATACGCACCGCAACACCAACTCCACAACGTATGTCGGTCGGGGTGTTGGGCATATAGAAGTCGTCGTTGTTGCGCAATACCTATGTATCGGGTCGCAACGAAATCGACGGCTCGCCAGCCCCAAAGAGGTTCTCTATAACTACTATCTTCATTGTTTCAACGATTTAACTATATCGGCAGCGAAACGACGGCTTGCACCCTCGTCGCCTATCAACTGTCGCAAAGCGGCAAAATCGGTAAGCATCGCCTCGCGTTTCGCACCTCCCGGTAAGATTGAGCGCAACTCGGCAGATGCAGCCTCGATGTCGAAGCGCGAAGTGACAATTTCGCGAACAGCCTCGCGACCGAGGTTGATATTGACCAACGACACATACGGAATCTTCAAAACATAAGGTTTGAGCTTCTCGTAGATGTACGGAACGTGGTAAAGCACCATTTCGGGAATATTCATCAGTGCCGTTTCGAGTGTTGCCGTACCCGACGTTACAACGGCCGCTGCCGCGTGGTGGAGCGTCTCGTAGGTCTGGTCGCACACATAGCGCACATCGGCCGAGCCGAGTATCTGCGTA
>JAGBWT010000049.1 GCA_017629615.1 Alistipes sp.
TCTTTGATACGGGTTGCGGAAACTCCAACTTTATTTCAACAGCCGTAGCCGAGCGTTTGGGTGTAGAGATTGTGGCCGAAGATATAATCGTTCGTGGCTTTGGCGAGGGGTATGCAAAATTGGGATATCTGCCCAAGATGCAGATTGGCGATGTCGCTATCCGCAACGCAACATTCCTTGTGGTTGATAACATTATGCCCGAGAATGCCAAGGTCGAGGGTATGTGTGACGCAGTGCTGGGAACGCATATAATTCGCAAGATGGGCGAGATACGTTTTGAACGTGAGCGCAGTTGCTTTGTACTGCCCGCGCAGGAGAGTGTTGCGCCCAAGCCGCGAAACCTTTTCTTCGACTCGCAGTATTATATATGGTGTAACGATAGCGACCAGAGGATTGTGATGCATTTCGATACGGGCAATACTAAAACTGCTCTCTCGTCGAAATATTTTGAGCGTTTCAAGGAGCGAGTTGAGCAGAATGGCAGCGCGGTGGAGCGTTCTCGCAGTGGAGGTTTTGGAGGTGTTGCGTGGTGCGATGTCCGCTTTATGCCGAAAATTGAATTTGAGGTCGGCGGCCAAACCTTGCAGCTCAAAAAGGTGTCGGTCAATATGCCAACACAATACGAAGATGGCACGCCCTACGTCGAGCGGTACGATGGTGTGGTCGGCGTTGATTTCTTGATGGCGAGTGAGGTGGTTACCTTCGATTTGAATAGATTGTTTTATAGAATAGATAAATAAATGGGAAAACTTTTGCATCGTCTGCTCTATCGCGCACTGCCGCTTCGATGGTATCTGCGAGTTGTGAGCCGTATGTTGTTTATATATCGAGCTTTGGGCTTGGGTAAGCGCTCACGCGCGATGGAGTATAACTACCATCTTCCGCAGCTTGTCGGCAAGGGTGCTACGGTCATCGATATTGGTGCCAACTTGGGCTATTATACCTGCCCGCTCTCGGATATTGTGGGGAGCGAGGGTAGAGTCTATGCCGTTGAGCCTGTGCCTGTGATTTTCGATGTGCTGCGCCACAATGTCGGCAGTCGCAAAAATGTAACTCTGCTCAACTATGCGCTGGGCGAGGAGGAGCGTACAATCGAGATGGCCAACGATTCGGTTGCCGCAGGTGGCTATTTCGGTACGGGCCGCAACTTCGTTAGCGATGGCGATTTGTCGGGCGAGGCAATCCGTTTTACGGCTCAGATGCGCCGAGGTAGCGAATTGTTTGCCGAGGTCGGCAAGATTGACTTCGTGAAGTGCGACATCGAGGGCTATGAGCGAGTTGTGATGCCCGAACTGCGTGCTTTGTTGGAGCGAGACCACCCCACAGTGCTTATCGAGACCGATGGCGAGACCCGCCGCACGATGGTCGAGATGTTTGCCGAGATGGGTTATCGTGCCACGATGCTTTGCGATGGAGTTGAAGTTCCGCTTGATGTAGAGAGCGATAAAGATATAATTTTCAGATACTAATCCTACAATTATGAGAATAGATATTATAACCGTTGTTCCCGAATTGGTCTCTTCGCCACTCAGCGAGTCGATCTTAAAACGCGCCCAAGAGAAGGGCTTGGTCGAGATTGTGGTGCATAACCTCCACGACTACGCCCACGACAAGCGCAAGACCACCGACGACTACCCCTTCGGTGGCGAGGTTGGTATGGTGATGAAGTGCGAGCCTGTGTTTGAGCTTGTTGAGAAGTTGCAGTCGGAGCGAAAATACGACGAGATTATCTACACCTCGCCCGATGGCATCACCTACAATCAGCACGAGGCCAACCGTCTGTCGATGTGTGAGAATATTATTATTCTCTGTGGTCACTACAAGGGTATCGACTACCGCATCCGTGAGCACCTCATCACACGCGAAATATCTATCGGCGACTACGTATTGACTGGTGGCGAGCTTGCGGCCTGCATTATTGCCGACTCGGTCGTGCGACTTTTGCCGGGCGCTATTGGCGACGAGGCGTCAGCGCTCACGGATTGTTTTCAGGACGATTTGCTGGCTCCGCCCGTATATACCCGCCCTGCGGAGTTCCGCGGCTGGCGTGTGCCCGATGTATTGCTGTCGGGTAACTTTGCCGAGATAGAGAAGTGGCAGGAGGAGCAGTCTTTCGAGCGCACCAAGCGTCTGCGCCCCGATTTGTTGGAGAGAATGAAATAAGAGATTATGAAGAGATTGACAATGTTATTGGTCGTGCTATGTGTAGCATTACCAACAATTTCCGCCCAAGAAATTGAAATCAAGTACCAAGATTTGATTGCAACCGAATCTTCGGAGCTTCTCCAAACGGTTTTGGATATGCAA
>JAGBWT010000050.1 GCA_017629615.1 Alistipes sp.
ATTTACGAAAAAACGAACCTTTTGTTTCACTCGCTCCCCAATTTTTTCAAAAAATCGTCCAGACCGACAGCATCTTCGACCCGATGGTCGCCACTTCGCGTGCGACGCAACGAGGTCAGATAGGCTCCGCTATCCAACGCTTCGCCAATCTCCTGGGCCAAAGAGCGGATATATGTACCTTTGCTGCACTCGACACGAATACGGATACGAGGCATATCGTACTCCTCCAAAACGATGGAATAGATATTGATAAGAGCCTTGCGCAACTCAACCTCCTCGCCCGCTCTCGCAAACTCATAGGCGCGCATACCCTCAACCTTCTTGGCCGAATAGATTGGCGGAGCCTGCAATCGTTCGCCCGTAAGCGACAGCAGTGCAGCCTCGACCTTTTCGCGCGTGATGTGGTCGGTCGGATAGGTCTTATCGACAGGGTGCTCCATATCGAAACTCGGAGTTGTCGCGCCAAGCATCAACTCGGCCACATACTCCTTGCGCTCGGCCTGCAACTCCTCGACACGCTTCGTAGCACGACCTATACAGATAAGCAGAATGCCCGTTGCCAATGGGTCGAGCGTACCCGCGTGGCCCACCTTGATTTTGCGGTAGCCCATACGTTGCAGGCGAAATTTAACCTTTCGCACCACGTCTGTCGAGGTCCATTCGAGCGGCTTATCGATTACAGCCACATAACCCTCTTCGGCAAGATTTTTTATATCTTTAATATCCATACGATTATGCAACAATAGATGTCACGATAGAGATTAGACCCACAATGGCGCAATAGATTGCAAACCAAATCAACTTACCGCGCTTGACAATCTCAATCATAAATCGGCAGGCGAAATAGCCGACAACAAAAGCCGTTATGAAGCCCGCCAAAAGCGGCAAAAATTCGACGTCGCCACCAAAGTCGCCCTTCACAATATCGAGCAACGCATTGCCGAGAATCGGAGGCAAAACCATCAGAAACGAGAAGTGCGACACGGTCGATTTTTCGTTACCGAGCAACAGACCCGTTGCGATGGTAGAGCCCGAGCGCGAAAGACCCGGCATCACGGCAACCGCTTGCGCCAATCCGATAATCAAGGCATCGCGGTAGGATATATCACTCTTAACGCGAGGCTTGGCATAGTACGCAAACGCAAGAAGCGCAGCCGTAAGCAACAGCATAATACCAACGACCAACGTCGAAGAGAAGGCTCGTTCGATATCCTCCTTAAAGCAGAGGCCTACGATGCCGACAGGCACCATCGAGATTGCGATTTTCAGCACATAGGCCTGCTCGGCCGTAAATTTGCGCGAAAAGAGTCCGCACACCAAACGACGCACCTCGCCCCACAGCACAACAATCGTACTCAACACCGTCGCAACGTGTAACGCAAGGCTGAACGTAAGTTGATTATCGGCCTCGATATCGACACCGAACAGAGCCGATGCAAGTTGCAGGTGACCGCTGCTCGACACGGGCAGAAATTCGGTCAATCCCTGGACTATTCCGAGAATTATTGCTTGGAGTGTATTCATCGCTACAAAGTCTAAAAAATCGTGCAAAGATACAAATTTTAACCTTAACTCTCAAATAATATATGTATCGAATGATTTTTTTAGGAAAAATTTACTATTTTTGTACAAAACTACTATCGCATTATATGAACAGAAAAGAATTTCTCAAACGACTCGGTATGCTTACCGTCGGAGCATCGTTGCTCGGCACGGGCATCGACAACCTCACCCAAAAGGTCGAAGCAGCAACAGCCCCAACCAAACCAAAAGGTAATCCGACCGACCCAGAGCTCGACTTTCCGGTTCGTTCGCTCAAAGCAAAGACCGAGCGCCCGATAACCGCCATCATAATCGGCGCAGGAAGTCGCGGTACGACATACGGCAAATATGCAAGCCAATTCCCCGACACAATGAAGATTGTCGGTGTTGCCGACACCAACATCTTCCGCCAGAAACGCACACAAAAGGCCCACAACATACCGGCCGAGAACTGCTTTGGCGACTTTGCCGACGTATTCAAGCGCGAGAAATTTGCCGATGCAGTAATCATCGCAACGCCCGACTTTTTACACTTCGAGCCTTGTATGAAGGCTCTGGAAATGGGCTACGACGTATTGCTCGAAAAGCCTGCGGCACAGACCGAAAAGGAGTGTAAAGCTATCTTGGCCCAGGCCAAAAAATACAATCGCATCGTTGCGATATGCCACGTTTTGCGCTACGCACCATACTTTATCGCTATGCGCGAGGCCGTGCGTCGCGGTATGATTGGCGACCTGGTGAGCATTCAGCATACGGAGCCAATCCAATACGCCCATATGGCCCACTCCTACGTTCGTGGCAAGTGGCGCGATGCACAAAAGACTACCCCGATAATCTTGGCCAAGTCGTGTCACGACCTCGACATTATTCGCTGGATTGTGGACCGACCTTGCAAGCAGATTTCGGCCGAAGGTACGCTTCTGCACTTCCGCCCCGAGAATGCACCTGCCGACGCACCTGCACGTTGCACCGACGGCTGTCCGCACGAAGCGACCTGCCCATACTCGGCAATCGACATCTATGTTCGTCGCAAGCGACACCTCGGCGTATTCGACCTCGCCGACCGCAAAGACGAGGCGGCTATAATGGAGAAAATTCGTACAACCGAATATGGTCGTTGCGTCTACAAGTGCGACAACAACCAACCCGACCACTATGTTACCACGATGCTCTTCGAGGGTGGCATAACCGCAAGTTTCACGATGGACGCCTTCACTCCGTGGGGTGGTCGTCGTACGCGCATTATGGGTACAAAGGGCTTTATCGAGGGTGATGGCAAGCGCTTCACACTCTACGAGTTCCGAAGTTCAAAGCGCTATGTTTGGAACAAGGATATCAAGGAGTTGGGCGAGTATAAGCACGCCGGTCACGGTGGCGGCGACCACGCCTTGGCTCGCGACTTTGTCGAGGCCGTTGCAGCCCACAACCCCGACCTGCTGTCGAGCACCATCGACGCCTCTATCGAGAGCCACGTTATCGGTTTCAAGGCCGAGAAGAGCCGCCTCTCGATGAAAAAAGTAGAGATTGATTAACCACAAAAAAGATAATAATTATGACCAATTTGTTGATTTTCGGAATCGGAACAACCGAAATTATACTCATCGTTCTCATCATCGTTCTCCTCTTCGGCGCAACCAAGATTCCTGCGCTGATGCGCGGCATCGGCCAGGGCGTAAAATCGTTCCGCGACGGTATGGAGGGTAAGGAGGATACGACCGACAAAAAAGAGAGTTCGAAGGAGGATAAATAACAACCGCCCATTCTACAACAACGCTATGCGTAAGACAGTTGCAACCCTCGCAGCAGCGGTGGCAGCATTGGCCATCGTCGGCTGTTCGCACCCTGCGTCCGACGACCTCGGCACACTTGCTGGGCAGGAGTATCTCTCGCCCGTACACGCAGGCAATGCAGAGCGACCTTTTTGGAACGGCTTTGCAAAGAAATTTATGTATGCCCCTGCCTTCGATTTTGCCGAGGTAGAGGGTGCTACGGCATATCGCTACACAATAAGCAACAGCGAAGGTCGGATTGCCGAATTTACGGCCGAGAGTCCAAAAGCTGCACTATCACCCGTGTGGAACGATATTCCGGTCGGCCAGGTTACACTCACGGTCGAGGCTCTCGACCACGAGGGCAAGGCGTTGCAACCCGTTGCTACACGCGACTTCTTCCGCGACTACGGTTTTAATCCGCCATATCACGCACCTGTCAGAGGTTACCGCGATGCGGCCCTGATGGGTATGCTCTACGTCCACACGATGCCTCAAATCCAACATTGGAAGAGCAGCACGGAGCCCGATATGAGCTATCCGCACAACACCTACCCTTGCAAAATCATCGGTGCGACAATCCAGGTCGAGACCCTCTTGGCTCGCGAACTTCCGCATCTGCGCGACGAGGCTCTCGCCATTGCACGCAACGCAGCCCAATTCCTTATCGACCATAGTCGCAAGGAGGGCGAGCCTTTGGCCTACTTCCCACCTACATATTATAAAAATTTGGAGGCCTCGAAGCGACTCGAAAATCAGGGCAAGACGATGACGATGGAGGCTGCTGCCGCAGGCGAGGCTCTGCTCGACCTCTACGATGCGACGGGCGAGCAACGCTACCTCGACCACGCCAAAGGCATAGCCGACACATATCTCCGAATACAGAACGCCGATGGCTCGTGGCCCATCAAACTCGACTTTGCGACAGGCGAGCCTGTAAACAACTCCAAAGCGATGTTGGCGCCACTTCTACTCTATCTGCTCCGACTCGAAAATGGCTACAATATGCCTCAATATGCCGAGGCACGAGCGCGTGGCGAAGCGTGGATGAAGAGCCACATCATCGACCGCTTCGATATGACGGGCCAATTCGAAGATGTGACGGTGCTTGGACTTCACCCATACGAAAACCTGACCAACTGCACCGCATCGCCATACGCTTCGTATCTGCTCTCGCGCAACACCACCGACGACGAGATGGCCATAGCCTACGAATTGGTGCGATTTAGCGAAGACCAATTTGTATATTGGGACCAACCTCGCGACCAGAACGGTCTTTGTCGCGATGCCTGTCCGTGCGTCTTCGAGCAATATAAATACGCTATGCCTGTCGATAACAGCGCCTGCAACGTCGCCAACGCGATGCTCTCAATCTATGAACGCACGGGCGACAAACTGATGTTGGCCAAAGCCACGGCACTGATTGACAACATCACCGTCGTACAATGTGTCAATACGGGCAAGATACCGACAACGTGGCGTCTGCGCCTCAACTACAAGCCTACATTTTGGATTAACTGCACCTACGATTCGGTTGCAATACTGCTTCGTATGGAGGCCTTGTCGCAGGAGTCGTAGGGCTATATCGGTTGCCAAAGAGCGTTTTTGCGATTTTTTTTGCAAAAAATGACATTTTTTTTTTTGCAGAATAGAATTTTTGCTCTATCTTTGCACTCGCAATACAGCAATGGTGGATTCATCTAAGGGCTAGGATACCTGCCTCTCACGCAGGACATAGGGGTTCGAATCCCCTATCCACTACAAAGAGAAACGAAGCAAAAAGATGTCAAATTTTTGACATCTTTTGTTTTTATACTCTGTGGCGCAAATCTATTGGGGCTTATTGGTCAAAATATAAGAGAGATTTACCTTGACAAAATGAGGTCATTGCTGAATTTGATAGGTGCTGGGACTTTTAATAAAATAACGCGCACTAATTTTAATCTCATTTTATAAATGTATTTGAAATCGGAATTATGAAATAAAATGTGTAGTAAGATGCCCGGCGATTGCCGGGCATCTTGTTAATTTCTGTTAGTTGGCGGCATCTTGTGTTGAGGTATCCTCCGCTTCGTTTTTCCGTTGGGACTAAAACTTGTACCACCCAGTTTGGCGGAGAGTTTGTCCATCTCGTTGCTCACCGTTTGGCCGACGACGCGGGCGTTCCTCTCCCCAAACATAACTATACATTCACTCGGTCTATCTCCCGCTGCAAGGTGTCAAGGAATTTCGCTGCGTGGGCGCCGTCCATCTGGGTATGGTGAAATTGGAACGACACGGTCAGCGTTATCTTAAACAACCCACGCTTGTACTTACCCCAAATCATAAACGGATTATTGAAAATGCCACTATACATACCCACAGCTCCATCTATCTCATACTGCGCCAAAGCCGAAGTGCCGATAACCATACTCTCGGCCGAGAGGTCGTGGTCAGTGCAACTCTCCGCCACTTGCTTCGTTAGACGCAAGTAGTCGCTGTTGAACTGCTCCAAATCCTCGCTATAAGGCAGGTCGCACGAACTCACCTCGCCCGCCGTGTTGGCAACAATCGTATTTACGGCAATGGTGTCGTACTGCATCAACTTATTGCCCACAGGTAACATATAGAACTCTTTGACTTGCGCGGCGGCACGACCAATGCAGTAGCACATCAGCATATTGAATTTCAGTCCGCGGCAGCGGCTAATCTTCAGCAGACGCGAAACATTTAGCGTCTTGAAAAATGTAACCATCGGCATCGGAGCCTGCATCCACATCTCAAATGCGTAGGCACGGGTTGTCTCTTTAGGGTTAATCTCTCTCATCGCGGTAATTTATTGATAAGGTGTCG
>JAGBWT010000051.1 GCA_017629615.1 Alistipes sp.
CGTATCGACGTGCTTTGCAGGCAACAGTTCAAGCGAGCCATTTGCCTTGCGGTTAAACTGCATAAAGACGTTGTTCCAAATCTCGATAACCTGCGGGTGGCCCATATTGACCATTTCGCGACCAGGCTTTATGGCAATCTCCTCGTCGTCACGCAAGTCGAAGTGAATCTCGCTACAAGGACCACACGGACCTGTCTCGCCCATCTCCCAGAAGTTGTCGTGCTTGTTACCGCGAATAATATGGTCCTCCGGCAGATATTTCAACCAATAGTCGTAGGCCTCCTGGTCGAATGGAACACCGTCCTCCTCCGAACCCTCGAATACGGTGGCATAGAGACGCTCCTTTGGCAACTTATAGACCTCGGTCAGCAACTCCCAAGCCCAAGCGATAGCCTCGGCCTTGAAGTAGTCGCCAAACGACCAGTTACCAAGCATCTCGAACATCGTATGGTGGTAGGTATCGTGACCAACCTCCTCCAAGTCGTTATGCTTACCCGATACACGCAGACACTTCTGCGAGTCGGCAGCACGGTTCCATTTACGCGGAGCATTGCCGAGGAAAATATCCTTAAACTGGTTCATACCCGCATTGGTAAACATCAACGTCGGGTCGCCCTTGACAACCATAGGTGCCGAAGGTACAATTTCGTGGCCTTTACTTGCAAAGAAGTCGAGAAATGCCTGTCTGATTTGGTTTGATTTCATCTGATTTATAATATTTATTCTTCTATTTTCGTTACTACTTTCGAATCGTATCGAGCCTATTTCGATGATATTTTTCATCGCTACGGCACACCGATACTCATTCAGGTTGCAAAAGTATAAAATTTACACTAATTTTGCACCTATATAATTAAGAATATTGCGTTTTTTCGCCACAAAAACAGCAAAAACGACCCCTGCGGAGAGTACGATTGTGACAAACGAGCAAAACAACATACCATCGCCACAAGGTCAAAGTCGCAAAGGCTTTGCCCGATACTCTCTTTTGCGCGAAATTCTACTCGGCTTTATCGTTATCTCGGTGATAAATCTGGTAGCCTCACACTTTCTCTACACGCCAAAGCTCTACTCTATCGACAACGACAATCGCGAACTCGTCATCAAGTATAACATTCTGCAAGACCGAATCCGTACTTTGCAGAGCAAAATCGACGATATACGCTACCGAGACCAACACGTCTATCGCATACTCTTCTCGGCCGATACGCTCAATATCAGCGGCATACACACCGCCTATCCCGATTCAAAATATGCTTCGTTGCAGGGCGACGAATACTCGACTCTGATGGTCGGCACTTGGCGCGAGATGGACGCACTTGCCCGCTACACCTACGCCGCCTCGCGCTCACTCGACGAGTTGCAGATTTTGGCCAAGAACAAGGAGCGTATGTCGTTTGCAATTCCGGCAATCTGGCCAATCGACCGCACCCAACTCGAATGGTTCTACTCGTTTGGTATGCGAGCGCGACACCCGATATACAAGACCCGCAAGATGCACAAGGGCGTCGATATGTCGTGTAAGCGAGGCGTGCCTGTCTATGCAACGGGCGATGCCGTTGTACAGATGACCGACCAGGGTCGCCGTCGTCGAGGCTACGGCCGTCAGGTGTTGCTCAACCACGACTTCGGCTACCAAACCCGCTACGCGCACCTCAACAAGATTTTCGTCAAGAAGGGCGACCGTGTAACCCGAGGTCAAATCATCGGCGAGGTTGGCTCGACGGGTGGCTCAACAGGCCCACACCTACACTACGAGGTTATATATATGGGTCGCCACGTCAATCCGGTAAACTACTTCAACCGCAATATGACCAAAGAGGAGTATACGCAACTCATCGAAAATATGAAGCATAATACCGACCTCGAAACCGAATAACGACTATGAAACAGCGCGAAGATTTGGAGAACAAAGAGCGTCGTACGATACGCAACAACCTGTCACGACTTACCATCAAGTTGCTGACTTGGTTGGGTGCTATCCTCATCTATTTTGCACTCTTCTCGCTGATGTTCGACACCCCGACCGAGTACCATTTGCGCCACTCGACCGACCGACTTCGCGCCGAATATGACCGACTTTTGGAGCGATACGACTCGTTGAATTTGGTTGTTGAGAATGACATCGAACGCGACCACAACATATTCGGAATACTCTTCGAATCGACCCCCTACGACTTCAACTCCGACTATGAACAGCAACGCGTAGCTCTTCACGAGCGATTGCTCGAACAATCAAATCGCAAGATGTATCGCGATATGACCTCGTCGGTAGACCGTCTTGAATCGACACTCACCGAGTTGGAGACAACCTACTCCACGCTACACTCTCGGCTCGAAGCAATGGGCGACCGACGCAACAACATTCCATCGATACAGCCCGTCATCAACCACAATCTGACGCTGCTGACAGCCGGTTATGGTATGTTGATGCACCCATTCTACCGCACACTGCAATCGCACCAGGGCATCGACTACACGATTCCCGAAGGTGAGCGCATATTTGCCACAGCCGACGGCACCGTTAAAGAGGTCCTGGGTCGCAATTCGACCTCGGGTATCACGGTCGTAATCGACCACGGCAACGGCTATACCACATCGTACAGCCACCTGCAAAGCGCAAAGGTTAAACGCCGTCAGAAGGTTCGTCGAGGCGACATCATCGCCCTCTCGGGCAACTCGGGCCTTTCGCTCGCGCCCCACCTCCACTACGAGGTGCGCTACGAGGGTGTACGCGTAGACCCGATACACTACTTCTTTATGGAGCTTACACCCGACGAGTATCAAAAAATCATACGCATAGCTCAATCGGGTATGCAATCATTCGACTAACCTGCGCAAACGACAACCGCACGACTATGCAGACCAAACTCCTACTACTCGATTTCGACGGCACGCTCGCCAACACGGGCCGCGCGAATGCCGTATCCTACATCGAGACACTACGCGAAGAGGGTATCGAGATTGGCTTGGAGGAGTATCGTGAGCGATATTTTGGTATGCGTTGCCCCGAATTTCTTGCATCGCTCGGTTTCGACGACCCTCAACATAGAGCGCGTATCCGCCAGCGCAAGGTCGATATCTACCCTTCACATTTCGACTTGGTAACACTCAACACTCCACTCTGGAACTTCGTACAAGCCTTTCGCGCTACGGGAGGACGGGCGTGGATTGTATCGACGGGCCACCCCAACAACATTGCCAACGTGATGCACCACCTCGGCATCGAAGATAGCTTCGACGGCATTTTGACGGGCAATGAGGTCACACACCCCAAGCCACACCCCGAGGCCTTTTTGAAGGTTATGGAGATAGAGAATGTAAAGCCCGAAGAGACCCTTATTTTCGAGGACTCGGAGATTGGATTGGAGGCAGCCAAAGCGAGCGGTGCAGCCTATATCAAGGTTGAGCTCCCATTCTAACCACCCTGCTAACTACTCTGCCTGACGGGCGCAAATATCGATAAAGTCGCACTTTTGACAAGCCGCGACATCGGCACACTGCACAAATGGCAGGCTCGAATCAAACATCTCGGACAACACCGCCTCGACACGCTTTTCGAACTCCTCTTTGAACTGCAAATAGCTATCGCCGCTCGACTTTCGCGACTTATCGACAAGCGACGATGTTGCCTGCCCTTCGGTCATAGCACGCACATAGTACAACTCGGGCAACACATCACGCTCCGTATTGTGGTTGAGCATCATAGCATAGAGCAACGTGTTGATAAAGTTCGACATACGCTCGTCGGCCTTACCATTAAACAGCGCATCGACGCCACCAAATTCGAGAACCGGCCGACCGGTCTTGTAGTCTATCACGCGCAACATTCCATTATCGAGCGAGTCGATTCTATCGGAAAAACCTTTGAAGCGAAGGGAGAATTTGCGGCCATCTGACTCAAACGGAAAATCGCAAACGACCTCCGCTTCGAGAGCCAACGCAGCAAAATCGTTGCGACGTATATCATATTGCAGCACATTGTCGCGCAGATATCGCAACACTATATCTCGAATAATTGCTATTTCGCCCGTGAGCAATACATCTCGCTTTGACGCGCCATTGTAGTAGCACTTTGCGATAGCCTTATTGACAGCCCTCTCGACACTACCATCGGCTATATTTCGCTTAATCGATTGTGCCGGATTAGCCTCATTGAGCAGTGGTGTGTAGAATAGTTCAGCCGATTTGTGGAAGATATTACCAAAGAGCATATTATCCACCTCTTCGGTAAGCTCGTTCTCAACCTTCAACCCCGCAATCGAAGCAAAATAGAACTTCATCGGGCATTGAACATAGCGCGAAAATGCCGTTGGCGACATTGCCCGCCTTCCATCTGTAAAACCCAGCAGTCTATCCATCACACGCTCGTCCTTTTCGACCGTAAGCGGTGGCGCTGTTGAGGTATGGACATTTACGCCGACTTTGGTATAGGTTATCGGTATCGAAGTTTCGTATTCCAACTGACGGATATAGCGACTCGGCTCGCCAATACTGCCATCGTCCGACGATGAACAATAGAGCAACCAGACTCGCTCGGCACGCTGAATAAGTCGATAGAAGTAGTAGGCATAAACGCCTTCGTGATGCTCCGACGTTGGCAGGTCGTATCCCATACGGAGATTGTGCGGGATAAACGACGAGTCGGCAATTCGCGCACCAGGGAAGGTTGAATCCGACATCGACAAAACCAACACATTCCGAAAATCGAGGTTACGCGTTTCGAGAATACCCATTATCTGCAAACCCTCCAACGGCTTTCCGCTAAACGGAATCTTAACACCTTGAAGATGACGACGAATAATGACATAGCATACCTTTAACGGCAACTCCATACCACACTTCGACACCATATTGCGAAGACGAACCAACTGCTCGACCGCAAGCGACAAGTATTCGGAACGATAGCGCACATCACAACCCGAGTATTCGCATTGTGCAACACGACTCAACACCTCAACCAAATAGTCCAGCAATGCATCGCTATCGGTCACAGCCGTAAAGAGTGCATCGAGCAATGGCGTTGGCGACAACATCGACTTCGGGGCATTAAAGATACGCTCCTCCAAGATTCGTCGACGGATTGCCGCAATCTCGGTTGGAGCGGTCTCGGCTATATAAGGGTGAGTCAAAAGACCCTCTATATCGACGTGGTAGAATGTCGCATCGCCCTCCCTGTTATGAGCGTGGCTCTGCAACTCCAAAAGGCGCTCTACGAACGAGTAAGCCAGCGTATTACGCAGTGGATATCCCATCGTAACATTGACTTTACCCAACTCCTCGGGCAGAGCATAGAGCAGTGGCATCAGCAGATTTTCGTCGGTCAGTACCACTGCCGTATTTTTATCGAGGGGTTGCTGACGGCCCTCCGCATCACGACCGGCAATATCGCGCAAAATCGAGACTATATGTTTGCATTGCGCAACGGCAGTTGTCGTCGATACGACGTCGATTGACTCGATATTCTTAAAGTTGTCGCACGAAACATCGTCGGCCGAAGCAAATCGCTCAACATTCTTGGCAACAAACATACCGGCTTCGTGGCGATACAAAGCTCGCGAGTCGGTATAATAGAGGTCGTAGTCCCAATAGAAATCGACACGACAGTTGCGCAACATATAATCCAGCAGCACCTGCTCGCACTTCGACAGCGCGTTAAATCCCGCTATAACATAGCGCGACTCGGTAAGCAGAGGCTCGGTTGTCGAAGAGATACGGTCGGCAGCCTCGCGGTAAATCATACCCTGATAGCCTATACCCAATTCACGCAGGCGATTGCGATACTCCTCGTATATGGTGGCAAGCGTACGCCAGATAGCCAAAAATCGGCGCTTCTGCTCCGACACAGGCCCCTCGCCACACAACGCACCCCAGAACTCGCGTACGAAGCGCAGTTGTGATGGTGTAAAATAGGACACGTCCGACTCTATCTCCTTGATATCGTATATATTGCGAAACAACATCGAGGCATCGACACAATACTTATCAATCATATCGAAGTCGGAAATCAGCACCTCGCCCCAATGGTAGAAACGGTCGAAACTCTCGGTGTGGTATTTCGAATAGATGCGATAGAGTTCGACAACCAATCGCAGACGGTCGGCCGATTGCAGAGTCGCAACCTCCGACATCAGGTCGTCCATCGAAGCGAAACGCGGAGACCACATTGGGTGGTCGGCAATTTTGGAGAGTTCGTCACAAAAGAAGAGGCGCGCACGTTGCGACGGGAACACTATCGTAAGCGACGAAAGTTCTTCGCCATATTTATTGCTCAAACTATGAGCAACCTCCGACAAAAAGCTCTCCATAACCACTAATCAACAGCCACAATATCGCCGCCAAAGAGCGAGTTGCGATTGCGAATAATACGAGGGTGACCCTTATAGAATAGTTTTGCCGAGGTCGAGGTAACAGCCTCCAATCGCTCGGTGACGGTCATCTTCAACTCGGCACCGTGCGAAGCATTGACATTGAGAGCAACTGTTTCGAGCGCAAATGCATCGACCTTTGCGGTCGATACCTCGATTTTGAAATATCGCGACCGACCACTCAAAATCAATGCACTCTTACCTGTACACTCCACACTTGCATCGAGCGTCTCTATCGGCAAGGTTAGCACTGCGCCACCCGAAACCGAGACATCGAGGATATTGCCCTTAACTGTGTCCTCGAATTTGGCCGTTGCGTGGGAGACTTTTATAAAATCGAGGTTCATAAAATAGAGCGTCACCTCGGTCTGCGCTGTGGTAAGTTTTGTATCGAAACGCTCGGTGATATTCAGCACCCCGTTCTTATCGATTGTCGCACGGAAACGCGATGCGAGATTACCCTTCGTATCATATACGATTTTCAACTCCTCGGGCGATGTAACCCTCTTGAAACGGATTGTCATCGGACCATCGACCGACACCTTCGTAAACGGTGCAAGCCAATCGGTTTTAGGAACCGACACCGCAGCGGCTTGTGCAGCGGCAACCAACGTCGAATCGGCACCAACAGGAGTGAACCCCTCCCTCGTCTGACCCATTGCGATTGGGGCCACAGCGAGGAGCAACATCAATATCATAAATCTACACTTCATAATCAACTTCTTTAATTTCGAGTAGGAAAGATAGTGCTTTTTTTGCAAACAGCCAACTATCGTGGCCAAAAAAATAGATTTGCGACCGCTCCCACGCCTTCTTTGTCCAAACTTTTTGAGTTTTTAGGCAAAAGATTTGGCGCAAGACGTTCGATTTTACGATGAAATCGTTATCTTTGTCGATAAGATGAATAGCAACGCAAAAGCCCTAATTTTGAATGCAAGTGCCGGTTCGGGAAAGACCTATCGCCTTGCCTACAAATACATACTCGACGTGCTTGGCGACCAACCCGACGCTGTCGGTGGCGGCTTTAACCAACACGCATATCGTCATATCCTGGCCGTAACCTTCACCAACAAGGCTACCGAGGAGATGAAGTCGCGTATTCTCAACCAAATCCACCTACTTGCAATTGGCAAACCGAGCAGTTATCTCAAAAAACTTATCGAGGAGACCGGTTTGAGCGAAAAGGTTTTGCGCGAACGAGCGTTGCGCGTTCGACGTGCTATTCTCCACGACTATTCGCGCTTCTCGATTCTAACCAACGACACCTTTTTCCAACGTATTCTGCGAGCATTTGTCAAAGAGTTGGGCGTCGAGATGAACTACTCAATCGAACTCGACACAGCGCCAATTATCACAAAGAGTGTCGATGCACTTTTGGAGAGCATTGACAGCAATGCCGACCTGCAACGTTGGGTTCACGATATGGCACAAGACCGCATCGAAGCAGGTGAGCGCTGGGATATACGCGAAGGCATTATGCGCCTTCAACGCGAGTTGTTCAAAGAGAATACCAAAGGTCCGATTGAGCGCATCAAAGACAAAGAGGAGTTGAAGCGCATCGTATTCCGCTACACAACCAAGGCCGACCAACAAATCGAGGCCCTGCGCGAATTGGCCCGACAAGCATCGGCAGCAATTAGCGAGGCCGGATATTCGCATAGCGACTTCTCGCGTTCGTTTACCACCTACTTTGACCGCATCGCCACAGGCGACACAAAGGCTCCGACGCCAACTGTTTTAGCCCACGCCTACGACCTTCCGGAGCAGTGGTTTGCAAAGAACAAACGCACTCCGCAACTCATAGCCCTGGCCGAGCGGTTACAACCGATGATGGCTCGCATTGTCGAGATTCACACCCTGGCCAACTCCCGCAACCTGCTACTCCAAAACTATCGCAGTTTTGCCCTGCTCAACGACCTATATCGCAAATCGGTCGAAATTTGCAAAGAGGAGAATACGATGCTACTCTCCGAGACGAAGCACACGATAGCCGAGTTTGTCACCGAAAGCGACGCCCCTTTCATCTACGAAAAGGTTGGCACTCGCTTCGAGCGTTATATGATTGACGAGTTTCAAGACACGTCGTTCAAGGAGTGGAAAAATTTTCTTCCGCTGTTGCGCAATGCAATGTCGCAGAGTGCCAATACAGCCGTTCTACTCGTAGGCGACATCAAGCAGTCGATTTATCGTTGGCGTGGTGGCGACTGGAAAATTCTCGGCAAGATTGCACCCGAAGATATAAGTCAGGGTGGCATTGAGTATGCTACCGAGCCATTGAACGACAACTATCGCAGTCTGCATCGCATAGTCGAGTTCAACCGCGACATCTTCGACAAACTCGTTGCCGACGACAACACCCGACTCAACACGATGCTTGACTCGGCATTGGAGCGTAGCCTCATATCGCAACAGAAGCACCAACAACTCTACAACACCATCGCCAACGCCTATGCAAGCCACGGCCAGACAGCCAAGCGCGAAAGCCTTCACGAAGGTTATGTTGCGGTGACGGTCTACGACGATGAACCCGACATCGTTGGGTGCGTAAAGAGCGTAATCGACCAGGGTTACAAACCTTGCGACATCACCATACTCATTCGTCGCAAGCGCGAATCCTACGCGATAGCCCAACAACTATTGGCCGCAGGCAGCGAAGATGAGCGTTACCGCTTCGACATCACGACACAAGAGGCTCTATCACTTAACAACTCCTACGCCATATCGTTTATACTTGCCGTTATGCGATTGGCTGCAAACCGCAACGACTCGATTAGTCTGGCCATATACAATCGTTATCAGAACGCCTGTCGTTTCGACGCTACATTAAGCGACGAGGAGGTTGCATTCCTCGATACGCTTCGCGTAAGTTCGCCAGAGGAGGCCTTTGAGAAGATACTTATTCGCTACAACTCTATCCTCGCACCTCATACCGCCTACATACAGGCCCTGCACGAACACGTTGCAAAGTTCAGTACGACAAGGGTTGCCGACCTAGGGTTATTCCTGCGCTGGTGGGAGGAAAATGGCGAAGGCAAATCGGTCGGTGTAGAGCGCAACGAGAGGGCTATTGAGATTATGACCATACACAAGGCCAAAGGCTTGGAGAACAAGGTCGTAATTATCCCTCACTGTGATTGGTCGCTCAAACCTGCCACAGATTCGGGTCGCATACAAAATACCGTTTGGGCAACTCCATCGCAAAAGAGTGGTATCGCCGACCTCGACAAATTCCCGATTTCGTTCAATTCGACCGTCGAGGAGTCGATATTCTCCGAAGCCTTCTACGAGGAGAGTGTCTATTCGCACGTCGATGCTCTCAACCTACTCTATGTAGCCTTTACCCGAGCAGGAGAGCAACTACACATATTCGTACCCAAGAAGGGTGACTCGGCCAAAACAAATGCTTCGACCGTTGGCGCTCTGTTGCACAACGCACTCGACCTTTCGAGTGGCAAATACGAATACGGCACATTCGACACTCCGGAGCCGGAATGTGACAAAGGGAAGAACGATTCGCAGCGAGGCGAAAACAAGGTGGTACGCCTCAACGACTACCCTTCATCGGAGGTCGTACAGCGTTTAAGCACCGATGAAGCGCGCTACTTCGATGACGTATTGAGCGGACGACTCTCGCCACGCGACGAGGGTATATTGCTGCACAAAATCTTGGAAAAGGCCGAGACCCGAGACGATATTGCCAAAGCCGGCGAGGAGGCTGTTGCCAACGGTCTGCTCTCGGAGCAAGAGTGGCAACGACTGCTACATACCATCACCCAGACGCTCGACAGCACGATTGCCGGCGAGTGGTTCGATGGCAAGTGGACAACCATTCGCAGTGAGGCGGGCATAATCTCGCTTAACGACGGCATAAAGCGACCCGACCGAGTGATGATAAGCGACGAACGTACGGTTGTCATCGATTACAAATTTGGCGAGCGCAGTCGAACTCACCGCAAGCAGATTGGCCAATACATCGCTCTTCTGCGCGAAATGGGCTACAAAAATATCAGCGGCTACGTCTGGTATATCCGCGAGCAACATATCGCCAAATACGACCCTGCCGATTTCGCCGACGAGAAATAGGGCTTGTTTTGAATATTTTTAGTATCTTCGCACAATGAACCGAAAATCGATACTCAACATCATACCTCGTCAATTCCGCGTGAGGTCGTTTGTCGTAACATTTACGATTCTATTGCGTGCGCTTCTCAACTTCGTGGGACTTGCCGCGCTGTTGCCCGTTCTATATCTGATACTCGACGTCGAGGTTATCCACTCCAACGCTTGGCTCGATACGGCCTACCACTATTTTGGCTTCACCTCCGACACGACATTTGTTATCGCGGTAGCTTGTGGTGTGGTGCTGTTTATCGTCGTAAAGTGCCTTGCCAACCTTTGGCTCTATCGCATCGAGCGCGACTTTATCTACAACCTCTATCGCTATCTGTCGCGCAACCTATATATCGACTATTTCAATCGCGGCTTGGGCTTTATCAAGTCGTCGAACTCGGCAGTCTTGGCCCGCAATGTCAATGTTGTTTGCTACACCTTCGTAGCAGGTGTATTGCGCCCGATTGCGACCATATTCAGCGAAGTTATGCTCTTTGTGCTGATTTTCGCCTCAATCGCCATATACAACCCGATAGCATCGTTGCTGACAATCGCGATATTTGTTCCGTCGGTATGGATATATGTCGCATTGGTCAGAGGTCGCGTCAATCGCTACGGTAAGATGGAGAACGAGGCACAACGCACCAAATACCGCGACGTTGTCGAGACCTATCGTGGCTATGCCGACATCACGATAAACAACGCCTTCGATAGTATGCTCGCGCGTTTCGACCACAACATCGACACCATTGTCAGCGTCGGAGCAAAGAATGCCACCGTATCGACCCTTCCGCAGATATTCACCGAGATTGGACTTGCGGCCGGTATGGCTCTCTTCGTATCGTTGAGCGTTGGTTTGGAGAGCAGCGATATGAAGTTACTCTTCGGCATATTTGCCGTTGCGGCATTGCGACTGATGCCATCTATTCGCGCCATAATGGGCAGTTGGACCTCGCTGCGATACAATCGCTACACGATAGACATCATAGGCGAGAACTCGCCATCGGCACAGCCGCAAGTCGAGCACCACAGCACCGAACGTTTTGCGTTACGCAACTCGCTTCGCGTTGAAAATCTCTCGTTCCGCTTCGACGATAGCGACAACGACACAATAGCCGACCTGTCATTCGCGATTAACAAGGGCGAAAAGGTTGGTATCAACGGCCGTTCGGGCGCTGGCAAGACCACGTTGTTCAACCTCTTGCTAGGCCTTTATAAGCCGACCAAAGGTGCTATCTATATCGACAACGAGCCACTTACGGAGGAGAATCGTCGCAAGTGGCAGAACTCGATTGGCTACGTCTCGCAGCACGTCTTTCTGACCGACAGCACCCTGCTTGCCAATATTGCGCTTGGAGAGGAGAGCGACCAGGTCGATATGGAGCGTCTGCGCGAAGCAGTGCGTATGGCTTCGCTCGAAGAGTTTGTCGCACAACTTCCATCGGGACTCAACAGTCGCATTGGCGAGTGTGGCGCATTGCTATCGGGCGGACAACGACAGCGCATAGGTATCGCGCGCGCACTCTACAAGGGTGCCGACGTACTCTTCTTCGACGAGGCAACATCGTCGCTCGACAACGCCACCGAGCAGAGTATCAACGCCTCAATCGAGGCTCTTTCGCAAGCCAACAAATCGCTCACGATAGTAGTTATTGCCCACCGCGAGAGTTCGCTATCGTATTGCGACAAGATAATAACCCTGAAATAACCAACAACAATGGACTATATAGTTGCACAATACCGAATACGCACCGAAGGCCCTTGTGCCGACCTTGCAGCGTGTGGCTTACGAAGTTTTGCACCGTTTGCCGTCGAGGAGGATTTGAGTCTCGATGCTGCGATGACGCTACGCCCCGACACAACGTTACGCTTGGAGGATTTTGAGCCTCTGCGCGAACTCCACCGCTTCGGATTCGAAGAGGATTTGGCCGAGTGTTGCCTCTACTCTTTCGACCGAGGCTACCTCTTCACAATGGCCAAAGGCGAAGAGTTGCACATCTTCGTTAAGGAGAACGGCTCGACCATTATTCGCTCCAACTATACCCGCTTCGAACGTATCGACCTCTCGCTACTGCGATTCGGCCTCTGGATTTCGTTCGGACTCTGCACCGCACCACTTGGAGCGATAGCCATTCACTCGTCGGTAATTGTCAAGGACGACAAGGCCGTACTCTGCTTGGGCGAGTCGGGAACAGGCAAAAGCACCCACACACGCCTCTGGCGCGAAAATATCGAGGGTGCGCACCTGCTCAACGACGACAGCCCGATTATCCGTATGGTCGATGGTGTTGCCACCGTATTTGGTTCGCCGTGGAGCGGCAAGACCCCTTGCTACCGCAACCTTTGCTACCCTATCGGTGGCTTCATCAGATTGTCGCAAGCCCCACACAACCGCATCAAGCGACTCTCGATACTCAACGCTATCGGTGCGCTTCTGCCGTCGTGTCCGCCAGCATTTGCCTACGACGAGCAACTCCAAGACTCGATTTGCGACACACTCTCGGCAATGATTGGCTCGGTCGGCGTCTATCATCTCGAATGTCTGCCCGATGCCGCAGCTGCACAACTGTCGTACAACACAATCCTCGGCCAACGATGAAAAACAAATCGTGTAGCAACCGTGAGACCTTCTCGGTAGTGCGTGACCTGCTCGTCGAGGGGTCGCAAGTAACTGTCAGGGTTAAGGGGCAGAGTATGCTACCCTTCTTCCGTAGCGGCTCTACCGTATTGCTACGCCCGATTCGCGAGGAGGATATCAAACGACTCAACGTCGTATTTGCCGACACGGGCCACAACTTCGTTATACATCGTATCATCGGCTTCAACGACAAGATGGTCACGCTACTTGGTGACGGCAATATCTATGGCACCGAGACTATGCCTCGCGACAAGGTCTATGGCATTATCGACTGCTCGGCTACGCACCTCTTCTTTGCCCGCATCTGGCTATGGCTGCGCCCCGTACGTCGTTTCCCACTCGCCATCTTCCGCCGCATAACGCCGAGATAGAATACTCCTAATAACATAAAAGACGCTACGATTGCTCGTAGCGTCTTTCGTAATTTAGTATCAACTACTCTTTACTTGGTAAACTCAATAACTGTACCAGTTGCAGTGTAAGTTGTGTGATAATAGAATGGAGGAACACCCGATATAGCCCGCTTAACATTGATGTTAATAATAGTCTGTGAGCCTGTCAGGTTTGCATTCTTAAACATCTCGCCAACAGCATTGGCGCGAATCGACTTCTGCGAGCAACCGCCAATACCGAGCACCTGAGTAATGGTAGCTATACCTTCAGCTTGGCCAACAACATTGAAATTTTTCTGCGAGAGTAATACCTCAGTCTTTGCAACGCTTGCATTCGAAGAAGAATACATGTGTGCCGAACAACTGGTCAACAACAACGCTCCCAAA